>JALYRN010001291.1 GCA_030855295.1 Myxococcota bacterium
GCGCTGACGTCGGCGGTGCGCACCGGCCGCGCGGCGCTGCGGCGTCTCGGCGAGCGCGGCCGCTACTGGCTCGCGCAGGCGAGGTACATGCAGGGCGACCTCGTGCTCCGCGAGTTCGCCGACGTGCAGATCGCGGGTCCGGTCGAGGGCCTGCGCCAGCGCCTCGAGCGCAAGAGCGGCCTCTTGCGCGACGCGTCGCGAGCCTTCGCCGACGTCGTCGAGCTCCGCGTCGCCGAGTGGGTCACGGCGGCGCTCTTCCAGATCGGCCGCAGCTACGAGCTCTTCGGCCAGTCGCTGCGCGAGTTCGAGATCCCCGAGGGCCTCACCGAGGAAGAAGAGCAGGCCTACCGCGACCAGCTCGCGATGTTCATCATCCCGATCGAAGAGCAAGCGCTGCAGGCCTACGAGGGCGGCTACGCGACCGCGATGGACCTGCGCATCTACAACTCGTGGACCGCGCAGCTGCGCGAGGGCCTCACGCGCCTCAACGACGTCCAGTACCCCCCCTTCCGCGAGATGGGCGCCGACATCGTCGAGGGCACCCCGCTCCCGCTCCCCGAGCCCCTCGACGGCCTCCGCCGCGGCGAGCCCGCCGCTGCAGTGCCGACCACGACGACGACGTCCAGCGCGTCGACCACGTCGCCCGAAGGCGCCGTCGCGCAGCCCGAGGACGCGCCCCGGGAGCGCCGCTCGCCCCGACGACGACGCCGCTCGCGCTGACACGCGTGCGGCCGGAGCGCGGCCGAAGCGTCCAGTGCCTCCCGCTCATGGTCGAACACCCGCTGTTGTCCGCCCGGCTACGACGGAACGGAGGACGGTACTGAATGCCGCTATCGAATCATGCTCCCGTGAACCGCGTCGTGGTCATCGCGGTACTATCGCTCGGGGGCTGCTACCAGACCTCTTCACTGCTCGACGGCGGCTCCGCGGCAGACGTGGGTAGCGGGCTCGCGGATGGCGCGGCAATTGACGCGGATGGAGGCCTGTGTCCGAGCTACGGCGCGACGAGATTGTGCGGTGAGTACTGCAGTGACAGGTGTCCGTCGGGGTTCGTCTGCAGCGCTCATGACGACATCTGCTATCCGTCGCCCCCCCGTGATCCTCGCGGCGCCGATCGCTGCATACCGTTTGGGTCACTCCTAGTCCGCTATTGTTATGGAGGCACCTTCTGCCTGCGGACTGGGACGACCGGAGAGCTCTGTGTCCCGCGCGAATATTGCGACTTCGCGGCGAGCGGCGAGGCGCTGGAGGGACATCAGTGCGAGTACGCCGACGGTACGCGGTTCGTCGAGGGACCTCCTGACGACGAGTGTCCTCCGGGCGGCGATCCGAGACAGCCGTTCTGCGGCGGACGATGCGGAGATGCCTGCGACTTCACGAGCTTTCCGGATCTCGACGACGAGCTCTCGTGCGTCGGAATGTCGGAGTCGCGCGGCGTCGGGCTCTGCACTTGGAAGAACGTCACGTGTCGAGCCGACGAGCGCATCGACGGGTGGCTCGACGAGTGCGAGGAGTCGGCGATCGGTCCGTGTGCGTGCGCGATCCCGCTCGACGGCGCGCTCGAGCCGAACGTCGGTTGGCTCGTGACCGCGCACGGGTGCGCGGCCTACCGCGCCGCGTACCCCGAGACGATCTCGTGCCGCGGCCGCGGCGGCGCCGAGATCCCGTAGCGCAGCGCGCGAGGAATTGATGTCGCGGGCGGGTGGTATCAGGCCGCGATGAGCCGCGTCCGCACTGCCCTGCTCCACGTCGTGATGCCGCTCGCGGTCGGCGGCGCGCTGTATTGCGGGTGGCGCGCGGAGTCGCTGGTCGGGTGGCGGTGGGCCGAGGGGATCGGGGTCGATGGCGCGGCGCGGGCGCTTCGCGCAGCGCTGCGCGGGCTCGAGCTGCCGCTGCCGGAGCTCGTCGTGTACGTGCTGCCCGACGCGCTCTGGGTGTACGCGCTGACGTTCGCGCTCGCGCGGCTGCACGCGCGCTCGGCGCGGCTCGAGCGCGCGCTGGTGCTGTCGG
>JALYRN010000362.1 GCA_030855295.1 Myxococcota bacterium
CGCTCGCGTCGTCCGGTGCGCCCGCGTCGACCGGGCTCGATGCGTCGTCGCGCGCGCCTCCGTCGAGCGCGGCATCCCGGCCCGCATCGGCCGCCCTCGGCGCGTCGCCGCCACAGCCGAGGAGCGCGATCGCCAGGAGGGTGAGTCCGATGTTCGTCTGCATTCGCATCTCCAGAGCTGCCTCGACACGGTCTCCGCATCGCTCGCCCCGACGTGCTCGGAGGTGACGCTCGCGAGCGCGTGCCGCTCGGCGCGTCTCACTCCGCGGTGGTGAGCGGGTTCCTCGTCACGACCGAAGGAAACCTGCCGAAATCGCGATCCGCCGTCCAGAGCTCGCGCACGCCGTGGATGCCGCAGAGCGCGGCGATGCGAGCGTCGTGGACGCGCGGGCCGGCAACCCGGCTCGCGCGCACGATCTCTCGCAGCGCGGGCCAGTACAGGTCGTCCTCCCCGAGCAACGCCACACTCGGCGCCTCGAGCCACGCGTCCAGCTGTGCGATCGCCTGTGCCGGGCTGCTCGGCGGATCGTAGATGCGCGGGTGCGTCACGATCGAGAAGAACTCGTGCACGCACGGCCATGGGATCCCCCACGTGGCGCGAGAGGTCGCGAGAGAGGCCACGACCGCGTGCGCGCGCTCGTTCCACTCGCTGTCGGACCGATGTGCGTATACGAGGATGTTGGTGTCGACCGCGATCACGTGCCGCGGTCCTCGTACGAGAGATCGCGGATGTCGTCCCAGGGCCGTCCGCGCACGTCGGCGCGGAGCCCCCGACCGCCGACGCGAGCGTCGCGCAGCGTGAACGCCGACTTGGCGCGCCGCTCCCGCAGCACGCGGCGGAGTCCGGACTCCACCAGCTCGCGCAGCGTCGTCGAGTCGCGCGCCGCGATGCGCTTGGCCTCCTCCAGGAGCGCGTCCGAGAGCTCGATCGTCGTTTTCATTATGGGTGACCATATCACCACGTATGGCGACCCGCGAGGCGACCTCGGTCGCCACGGGGCGGTCCGCTGCTGGGATCGATTGCGCGGCGCTCGCCGGCCGCGCGTGCGTTCAGCGGCACGTGCTCATGCGGCACGTGTCGCCCGCCGCGCAGGCATTTCCGCACATCCCGCAGTGCGCGTCGGTCCGCGTGAGATCGACCTCGCACCCGTTCGCGGCGCTTGCGTCGCAGTCGCCGCGGCCCGCGTCGCACGTCAGGATTGCGCACGTGCCGGTGGCGCACGTCTCGCTCGCGTTCGCGAGCGCACAGGTCGTCCCGCAGGCGCCGCAATTCGCGAGCGTGGTCGTGGCGGTCTCGCAGCCGTTGGTCGCGTCCGCGTCGCAGTCCGCGAACCCGGCGTCGCACGCCACGATCGCGCACGTCGCGGCGTCGCACGTCTCGGTGCCGTTCACGACGTCGCACACGACGCCACATCCGCCGCAGTCGGTCAGCGTCGTCGTCGTCGTCTCGCAGCCGTCGGTCGCGTCGGCGTTGCAGTCGCCGAGCCCGACGTCGCACGTCATCACCGCGCAGCTGCCGGTCTCGCACGTGCCCATGCCGCCGATCACGTCGCACGCGACGCCGCACGCCCCGCAGTCGGTGAGCGTCGTGGTCGCCGTCTCGCATCCGTTCGTCGGGTCCGCGTCGCAGTCGGCGAACCCGGCGTCGCACGCGTCGAGCGCGCACGCCGCATCGGCGCACGACGTCATCGCGTTCGGGAGCGCGCACGTCGCGTCGCAGGCGCCGCAGTGCTCGGCGCTCGCCGTCAGGTCGAGCTCGCAGCCGTCCCCGGGCATGCCGTTGCAGTCGCCGAAGCCCTCGTCGCACGCGCCGATCGTGCAGGCACCGGCGGTGCACGCGCCCATCGTGTTCGGTAGCGCGCAGCTCACGCCGCACGCGCCGCAATTGGTCGGATCGGTCGCGACGTCGATTCCCTCGTCGATGCGTCCGTCGCAGTCGTCGTCGCGCTCGTTGCAGCGCTCGTCGAACGGGAAGCACTGTCCGCCGTCGAGCCGCGGCACGTCCCCGCTCCACTCCTCGAGCGTGTTGGGATCGACGCTCGCGCTGACGCAGTCGCCGCCCGAGCACGTCTGGCCCGCCCCGCACGTCACGCCCGCGCAGGTGCGCGCCAGCATGATCGGGAGCACCAGCGTCCGGCCACGGATGAACGACGTGATCGCGCGCGCGCGGATCACCTCGGCGCCGCCGCTGGTCCCGATCACGTTCACCTCGATCGGCCCCAGACCGACGCCGCGGTGCACCAGCCCGACGGTGCGCGGGAGCGGCGTGCCAGCGGCGCCCGTGAGGCTGCCGCTCGCGCTCGCCGACATCGCGCCGGAGACCTCGACGCGCACCGCATCGAGCCCGGCCGGCACCGCGAGATCGCTGTCGACCACGACCAGCAGCTCGGTCAGCGGCTCGCTGCTCCCGCAGCCCAGCGCGGCGACGACGATCATCGCGTGCGCCCACAGGGATCTTCGCATCGTCGTTCGTCTCCTCGGCACGCTCACGGCAGCGTCACTTCGATCACGCCGGGCTGGAGGTTGCCCTGCAGCGGCGGCAGCTGCTGTCCGCCGCCCGAGCCGCTCGACGCCACCGCGACGCCGATGATCACGCCGGCGACCACCGCCGCGCCGCCCCCGATCGCCGCCCAGAACCACCACTCGCCGGTCACGTCGCCGCCCGGCCCCGCCGGCTGCTCTTCGGGGATCAGCAGCTCGCGATCCACCGGATCATCGATCGGCGCGGCGGCGACCGGCGTGAGCGACACTTGCTCGGTCTCGCCCTGCGCGACGCTCACCTCGCGCCGCGCCACGACCTGGGTGCCGCGCCGCAGCGCGACGCGATGCGTGCCCGCCGTGACCGACATCGGCTGCCCGACGCGCTCGAGACCGACCTCGCGATCGTCGAGCAGCACGGTCACGCCGCCCTCGTCGCCCGCGATCCGGATCGTCAGCCGCCCGAGCTGCGGCTCCGCTTGCGAGAGCATCCGCTGCGCCTCGCGGCGCGTGCGCCGATCGAGCTCCGGCGCGTCGACCACCTGCGCGAACAGATCGGCGGCCTCTCCGATCTCGCCGCTGTGGAAGAGCGCGACCGCCAGGTTGAAGCGCACCTGCGGCGTCGCCCGCACCGCGATCACCTCGCGGAAGCGCGCCGCGGCCTCCGCCCACCGCTCCTCGGCGGTCAGCTGCACGCCCTCGCCGAACGCAGCGCGCGCGCGCTCGAGCTGAGCCTCCGTCTGCGCCGACGCGTCCGGCGCCGCGAGCAACACCGAGAGCGCCACGCTCGCACCGACGACCCACGCGCGGACCCGCGTCCGATCGATCACCCGCATCGAGGGCGAGCGTACCACGCACGCCACGCACGCCCGCGCGCTCACCAACACGATCGATCCTCGCCGCCCTTGCCGGCCGCTCCGTCCCATGTACCGCTCGAGTATGCCCCCGTCGCCGCGTCACGCCGCCGGCCACACGACCCGAGCGATGCTCGAGGCTCTGGGCTATCATTCGTCATGCGCCGCGTGCGTGGTCGGATCTCGAGCGGTCGTCTCCTGGTGGACGAGCCCACGTCGCTGCCCGACGGAGAGGTGAGCCTGGTCGTGCTCGACGACGGAGACGAGCCGTGGCCCGAGGCGCTGGACGCCGAGCTCGCATCGCGCGCGGCGGAGGTGGAGGCAGGTCGCTACCACACGCTCGAGGAAGTTCTCGAGATCCTGCGCACGGACCGATGAACGTCGTCGTCGCACCGGCGGCGCTTGTCGACATCGTGGAGGCGCGCCGGTGGTGGGAGCAGAACCGACACGACGCGCCTGATCTGCTGGCCGAAGAGCTCGCGGCGACTCTCCGCGAGCTCCCGACCGTCGCGCTTTCCGTCGCCCCGTTCCGCCGCGTCGCAGGTCTGCAGGTGCGACGCATCCACGTTCCACGAGTCCACCGGCACATCTACTTCCACGTCGCGCCGCAGGGCGAGATCGTGGTGCTCGCGGTGTGGGGCGCGGTCCGGCGGGTTCTGCCAGGTCTCCGTGAGCGCGTTCGATCCGCGCCGCCGCGGTGAGCGCGCTGGTCGCGTCCCACGGCCTGCCACAATTCAGATAAGATCCGCGCTCTTCTCGTGGCCAGTACCGCTCCGCCTCCGCCCGTGCTCGGGCGCTATCGCGTCCTGCGCCGTCTCGGCGCGGGCGGGATGGCGGAGGTGTTCCTCGCCAAGTCGTCGGGCGCCGAGGGCATCGAGAAGGTGCTCGTCGTCAAGCGCGTGCTGCCGACCTTCTCGCGCTCGCCGAAGTTCGTCGCGATGTTCGTCGACGAGGCGAAGGTCGCGATGCGCCTCAATCACCCGAACATCGTGCAGGTGTACGCGTTCGAGCAGGTGAAGGACGAGTTCCTGCTCGCGATGGAGTACGTCGACGGGCTCGATCTCGGACGCCTCCTCAGCGCCGCGCGACGCAAGCACACGCGCCTGCCGTACGCGCTCTCCGCGCTCGTCGTGATGGAGGCCGCCAAGGGGCTCGACTACGCACACAACCGCAAGGACGAGAGCGGCGCCGGGATGGAGATCGTCCACCGCGACGTGTCGCCGCAGAACGTGCTCGTCTCGTACGACGGCACCGTGAAGATCGCCGACTTCGGCATCGCGCGCGCTCGCATGGTCAGCGAGGAGACGGGCGTCATCAAAGGGAAGTTCTCGTACATGTCCCCCGAGCAGGCGCGCGGTCAGCGCGTCGATCGGCGCTCCGACGTGTACTCGCTCGGCGTGCTGCTCTCCGAGCTCCTGATGAACCGCGCGATGTACCCCGGCCTGCAGGGCATGGAGGTGCTCGAGCAGGTGCGCGATGGCCGCGTCTCTGCGCCGCGCAACGTCGACCCCGAGATCCCCGCCGAGCTCGACGCGATCGCGCGCCGCGCGATGGCGTTCGATCGCGAGGAGCGATACCAGTCCGGCCGCTCGCTCGCCGGCGCGCTCTCGCGCTTGCTGCACGAGCAGGACGAGCTGCACGACGCCGGCGAGCTCGAGCGCTTCCTCCAGGACGTCGCCCCGCGCGAGGTCACGAGCCCCGAGGGACGCCGCGGCAGCGAGGCCCCCGGCGCCACGAACGCCACGCACGCCGGCGGCATCCTCCAGGTCGCGCGCGAGATCCGCGAGCGGCGCAACGTCGTCGTGGTCGCGGGCCGCCTCCGCGACATCCGCGAGGGAGAGCCCGTCACCGGCGTCGAGAAGACCGGCGAGGCCGCGTCCGATCTCGCGGCGCGCGTCCTCGACGACATCGCCTTCAAGTACGACGCGATCCTCGAGTGGCCCGACGGAAGCGCGCGCCGCTCGTTTCGCTTCGCGCTCGGCCTCGGCCGCGTCTCGGTCGACGATCCGCTGCATGCGACGCGGCTCGCGCTCGACGTGCTCGAGGCGCTCGACGGAATCAGCGCCGACTCGCTGGTGCCGCTGACCGCGTCGATCGGTCTGTCGCGAGGCATGGTCAGCACGCTGCGCTCCGCGGGCCGCCTGCGGCACGAGCCGATCGGCAACGTGTTCGACGTCGCCCGCGCGCTCGCCGAGTCGGGCCGGCGCGAAGAGGTGCTCGCGACCGGCGAAGTCTATCGCCTCGCCCGCCGCGCCTTCGCGTTCGAGACCCAGAACGTGCGCGACGTGCCGGTCGCCACGATCTCCGGCGGCCCCGATCCGCAGTCGGGCCCGCGCAACATCCGCGCGTACAAGCTCCGCGGCGCGCGCACCCGTGAGGAGCGCGCCGCCGAGGCGCGCACGCTTGCCTCGCAGGTCGGCCTCTTCGGCCGCGCCAGCGAGATCCAGGCGCTCGTCGAGAGCTACGTCGAGGCCGTGCAGTCGCACAAGAGCTCGTACCTCGCGATCGTCGGTGAGCTCGGCGTCGGCAAGACCGCGCTGGTCGGCGCGGCGCTCGGGCGCCTGTCGCCCGATCCGCGCCTGCTCCGCGTCGAGTGCGTCTTCGGCACCAGCGAGGTCCCCTACGCCGCGGTCGTCGAGCTCGTGCGCGAGGCGTGCAGCATCCCCGAGGACGCCACGCCCGAGCAGATGCTCGAGCTCCTGCGCGCGACCGTGCACCGCCTGATCAAGCTCAGCGATCGCCGCAAGAGCGTGATCGACGCGCTCGAGCCACTGCTGGCGCCGCGCGCGAAGAAGGTCGACGCCGACGGCGGCGATCCCTCGCAGCAGGTCGCCTCGGCGGTGCGCGATCTGCTCGGCGCGCTCGCGCGTCAGGGCCCGACGGTGGTGTGGGTCGACGCCGTGCAGTTCGCCGACGCGCCGAGCCTGCAGCTCGTGTCTCGGCTGCTCCTGCAGAGCTACGACGTGCCGCTCGTCGTGATCGTCTGCACGCGCGGCGGCGAGCGCATCGAGCCGCTGATCCGCGGCATCCCGCGCCTCGATCTCGGAGAGCTCGCCGAGGAGGATCGCCGCTCGCTGATCACCGCGCAGCTCGGCGGCGCGCAGGTGCCGCCCGAGCTGCACCAGGCGATCGTCCATCGCGCCGGCGGCAATCCTTTCTTCCTGATCGAGCTCGTCGACGCGCTCCTCGATCGAGGTGTCATCCGCGTCGAGGGCGACGGCGACGAGCGTCGCGTCGTGCGCCGGCAGGGCGCCGCGCTCTCGCTGCCGACGACCCTCGAGGACGTGATCGCCGCGCGCATCGCGGAGCTGCCCGATCGCGAGCGCATCGCGCTGCGCTGGCTCTCGGTCGCCGGGCCCGGCCTGCGCGAGACCGACGTCTCGCGCATCGCC
>JALYRN010000363.1 GCA_030855295.1 Myxococcota bacterium
GCGCTGCAGTGATGATCGGCCGGACAGTCCGCGTGCGTGCGGCACGTCGTCGTGCAGAAGCCCTCCGGGGCGCACTCGCCGCTCTCGCACTGCACGTCCTCGGTGCACGCCTGCCCGAAGCTGCGCGGCGTCATCGCGACGTCCGCCGGCACGCACGCGCCGCACTCCGCTGCCGTCAGCTCGCAGACCTCCCCTCCCGGACAGCCGGTGTCCGGGAAGCACTGGCGCCCGCAGCGCATCGCGCCCGCGACGAGCGTGCAGCTGCCGGACGCGCAGTCGGTGTGCGCGACGCACTCCGCGCCCTCCGCGCCGGTGCCCAGCGTCCCGGAGACGCAGCGCCCCTGACCGCAATCGGTCGCCTCGCAGAACGTCCCCGACGGACACGGCGCCACCGCGGGATCATCGGGGAAGCACGTCACCGCGCAGACGCTCGCGCCGCCGACGTCCTCGCACGCGCCCTCGACGCAGTCGGAATTCGAGTCGCACGGCTGGCCGACCTCGGTGCAGCCGGTCTCGTCGATCGCATCGTCGCAGTCCTCGTCGATGCCGTTGCACAGCTCGGCCCTCGGGACGCAGGGCGGAACGAACGTGAGCGCCGCGTCGATCAGCGCGCGGTGACCGGCGACCCGCGTGAAGTAGCTGTACGGGTACACGCAGTCGCCGAACCCGAAGCTCGTGATCCCCGTCACGTTGCCCGCGGGATCGATCGCGGGGCCACCGCTGTCGCCCTGGCAGGTCCACGCCATGCCCGTGCCGTTCGTCTCGAACAGCAGCGCCCCCACGCGCTCCGTCGTCGTCACCCCGCGGTACTTCACGCCCGAGCCCGCCGAGCCCGACCCCGTCCGCCCGAAGCCGACGATCGTCAGCGCGTTGCCGGTGAACGGACCGTTGGTCGCCGTCCCGCGAGGCGTCACCGGGATCGCCGCATCGAGCAGCACGATCGCGATGTCGTTCCCGTTCTCGACGTCGGCATCGATGTTCGATCCGGGCGTCGTGCGCACCTCGAGCACGCGATGCACGGACGTCACGCCGGCCATCGTGTTCACGTCGTTCCCGACGATCACGACCATCGCCGAAGGAGGCACCGCCTCCTCGCCGCCCCCCGCTGCGTCGCGGAACACGCAGTGCTTCGCGGTCAGCACGGCGTAGGGCCCGATCACGGTCCCGCTGCAGAGCCCGCCCTCGGTCGCGCCCGACATCCAGTAGAGCGCGACGACCTCGGGATGGCCGGTCTCCCGTGTACCGTTGACGATCTCCTCGCTCGCGCGCGAGACCGGATCGACCTCCGCCGCGCAGGCGCCGACGATCAGTGCGAGCGAAGCGAACAGCAGGCGCCGCATGGGATCCCTCCGGACCGAGAAGCGCGCAGTCTAGACCGTCTCGGCCACCAGGTGCTGCTCGAAGAGCGCGCGATACTTCGCGGGGATCTCCTGCGCGCGCATCGCCGCCATGTCGATGCAGGCGACGATCACGGTGCCGATCACCGCCGGCGCGTCGTCGCCCGCCTTCGTGCCGACGTAGCGGAACGTCGCCGAGCTCCTGCCGATCTTCGTCAGCGTCACCTCGATCACGAGGTCGTCACCGAAGCGCACCGGCCGCTGGTAGTCGGCCTCCGCGTGCACCGCGGGCCAGCCCACCCCGGCGTCGAGGCACTCGCGATACGGCAGCCCCTGCCTGTCGAAGAAGTCCTCGAACGCGCAGTGGAAGAAGTGGAAGAAGCGCGGGTAGTAGACGATGCGCGCGTGATCCTCGTCGCCGAACCGGACGCGCAGCGTGGTCGTGAACGCCATGCGCGCCTCTCTACCGGGCGCGGTGGATCCGCGCGAGCTGTCGCGACATCGCGACCAGCTTCCCCGACGCGTCCCACAGCTCGCCGTCCTCCTCGAGGTATCCGTCGATCAGCGCGCGCGTCCGGAACCACGCGCGGAGCATCCCGGGCGCGGGCCGCGCTCGCACGTGCACCGTCAGCTCGAGCGTCGGCACCCATGGCGTCCGGACCGCCGAGAAGCTGAGCACCGGCGGCGGGAAGGCGTCCGCGAAGAATACGAGCGAGAGCGAGTCCGGCTCGCGCCCGTCGCGCAGCCGCACCCAGCCCCGCAGCTCGCCGCGCTCGTCGTGCGCGCCGGTCGACCACGGTGAGGTCCCGGGCGCGAGCGCCATGTCGACGCGGTCCGAGATCGTCGCCGCGCTCGGTGCGGGCCGCGATCGCTCACACGACTCGCTCGGCGGCAGCTTCGGCGGCTCGATCGTCAGCGCGGTCGGCCCCTCGATCGCGCTCAGATCCCCGAACACCGCGATCGTGCGCAGCACCTCGCGTCCATCCTGGACGAGCTTCGCCTGCGCGGTCGAGTGCCCTCGCCCGACGCGCACGATCTCGGTCACGACCTCGGCCGGCCCGGGCCGCGCGACCGCGAGGAAGTGCGTCGTGACGCTGAATGGATCGGGCGCCGGGACGACCGCCGCGATCGCACGCGCCGCGATCATCGCGAGATAGCCGCCGTTCGGCGCGCTGCCGATGCTCCAGCGATCCGTGATCGACGCGCGGAAGCGCCCCTCGCCGACGGGCTCGATCGCCGTGTCGGTGTCCAGCTCGCTCACGGTCGAACGATCGAGCATCGGCTCGCCCGCTCCGGGACCTTCCGTTCGCGCGCTTCGCGCGCTCCCGTCCGGTCCCTCCGGGGCGAGCACTCCTGCCGACTCAGCCGCGGATGCCGAGGATGACGTAGACCGTCACGATCGCGGAGAGCACGCCGGTCGCGCCCGCCATCGTCGCGACGCCGAGCGTCATCAGGCTGTCCATCTTGCCGCTCCACGCGCCGACACCACCGAGCACGCCGAGCACGGCGACGGTGATCCAGCCCCACATCCCGCTCACGCCGACGGTCAGCAGACCGACCGCGCTCACGAGGATGCAGATCGTGAAGAGCAGGAAGAAGCTCTTGTTGGCCGAGATGGTCCGCGCCTGCTGCAGCACGGCGGCGTCACGCTGATAGCGACCGTCGAGATCGTTCATGACCAGGGTACGTATCACTGCCGACGGCTTCATGTCCATATCCCCGGACGGGAGCCCCCGCTCGGGGCGGTCGCATTGACCAACGAGGGGGGGGAGAATACCATTCGGGCCCGCGTCGTTCCTGACGCACCGGTTCTGCCGGCCTGATCTCTCCCTAGTCTCGGCGGCATGTCCGGCGAGAACAGGGTGCCAGAAGGCCGGCTTCGTCTTCCTGACAGCCCGTCGTCCCACAGACAGCCGTCGTCTTCCGAGACAGCCCGTCGTTCCAGGCGGGCATGTTCCAGGCGGCACGGCTCGCACCCGAAGGAGTCCTCATGCAGGCCCGCAAGCAGGTCGAGGTGAAGTCCACGCGCAGCACCGCCGTCGCGGCGGTCGCGGTCGCCAGCGCTAGCCCCCGGAGTGCTAGCCCCCAGGGTGCTCGCCCCCACAGCGCTCGCCCCCCGAGTGGCCGCCCCGACAACGCTCGCCCCGAGAGCGTGCGTCCCCAGGCCCCTCGCCACGAGTTCAAGGTCGGCGACAAGGCGGTCTACCCCGCCCGCGGCGTCGCCGAGGTCGTCTCGATCGAGGAGAAGGACATCGCCGGCAACCGCCAGCGCTTCTACGTCCTGCGCCTGCTCGACACCGACCACAAGATCATGGTTCCGGTGCTCAACGCCCAGAACATCGGCCTCCGCAAGCCCATCTCCGACAAGGAGATCAAGGAGATCTTCCGCATCCTCAAGGTGACGGACGTCGCGATCGACAGCCAGACCTGGAACCGCCGCTACCGCGGTTTCATGGACAAGATCAAGACCGGCTCGGTCTTCGACGTCGCCGAGGTGCTGCGCGATCTCTCCCGCCTCAAGGGCAGCAAGGCGCTCAGCTTCGGCGAGCGTCAGATGCTCGAGAAGGCGCGCGGTCTCATCGTCAAGGAGATCGCGGTGGCGCGGGGCAAGAGCGAGGACAAGGTCCGCTCGGAGATCGACTCGATCTTCGATCCTAGCTGAACCCCGCCTCGCCCGCGTTCCTACCGAACCGCAACGCTGGTAGATGCCGTGACGCCCCGCAGGGCCCCGATCCGACGCGTGTGAGCGCGCGCGGAGGCGGAGCGACCCTGCGGGACGGCCTTCTCTAGAAAAAGAGCGCGACGTGATCGCGCGGGCAGAGGCGCCGGGACCTTAGGGAGCCCATGGCGCAGAACACAATCGTGATCAGCTGTGACGTCGGGGAGACCCGAGTCGCGCTGATCGAGAACGGCATCCTCGCGGAGATCTACGTCGAGCGTGAGCGCGACCGCAGTCCGGTCGGCAACATCTACCTCGGCAAGGTGACTCGCGTGCTCCCCGGCATGCAGGCGGCGTTCATCGACGTCGGCCTCGATCGGGCAGCGTTCCTCCACGTCGAAGACGTCATCCCGCAGGCCGACTTCGACAAGATGCTCGGCGACAAAGAGAACGGCGACGACGAGGAGGAGGACGAAAAAGAGAGCAGCGGCGACAAGAAGTCGTCGAAGCGCGACGACTCGCGCCTCTCACGGAAGACGCCGATCCGCGACGTGCTGAAGGAGAACCAGCACATCGTCGTTCAGGTCAGCAAGGGGCCGATCAGCACCAAGGGCGCGCGCGTCACGAGCCACGTGTCGCTGCCCGGCCGCTTCGTGGTGTTCATGCCGACGATCGACACCGTCGGCGTCAGCAAGCGCATCGGCAACGACAAGGAGCGCAAGCGCCTGCGCGAGGTGATCGACGCGGTGAAGCCGCCGCACGGCGGGTTGATCGTGCGCACCGTCGCGGCCGGCCTGACCAAGGGCGGTCTCAAGGCGGACGTCGGCTACCTCGTCAAGACGTGGGACGCGATCGCCGAGAAGCAGAAGACGGCGCGCAAGGCGCCGCAGCTGCTCTACTCCGAGCTCGACATCGTGCTGCGCACGGCGCGCGATCTGCTGACCGAGGACGTCGCGAAGATCGTGATCGACGATCGCGCCGAGTACCTGCGGCTGATGGAGTTCGTCGAGGCGTTCATGCCCGAGCGGGCCGCCGACATCGAGCTCTACCAGGGCTCGGATCCGATCTTCGACGAGTTCGGGATCGAAGACGAGATCGCGCGCTCGCTCTCACGCAAGGTGCCGCTCCCCAGCGGCGGCTACCTCATCATCGATCAGGCCGAGGCGCTGACGGCGGTCGACGTCAACACGGGGCGCTTCACCGGCAAGGGCAAGGACGTCGAGGAGACGATCTTCCAGACGAACCTCGAGGCCGCCAAGGAGATCAGCTACCAGCTGCGCTTCCGCAACATCGGCGGGATCATCGTGCTGGACTTCATCGACATGGAGCGCTCGTCGCATCGCGACAAGGTCTACAAGGCGCTGCTCAACTCGCTGAAGTACGACAAGTCGAAGACGACGGTCGTGCGGATCAGCGAGCTCGGGCTCGTCGAGATGACACGCAAGCGCACCCGCGAGTCGCTCGGACGCACGCTCTACGAGCCGTGCTTCTACTGCGACGGCACCGGGCTGCTGCAGAGCAAGACCACGATCTGCCACGAGATCCTGCGGCAGATCCGGCGCGAGAAGGACTCGCTCCCCGGCTTCAAGGTCGTCGTCAACGCGCACCCCGCGGTGGTCGACGCGATGCAGCGCGAGCAGAAGGACGCCCTCGTGAAGGCGAGCGCTCGCTACGCGAGACAGATCGTCTTGCAGGCACGGAAGGACTATCATCTGGAGCAGTTCGACCTGAGCGGTTCGTGACGCACGATGCCGTCCGGTGAGGCACGATGTGTCCGATGACGGAGGGGCGATGCCGAAGAAGCCGGTGGAACCGAGCGAGGAAGACAGCGAGCTGCGCAGCTCCGATCGCGTGACGATCAACAAGGAGTTCGAGAGCTTCGACGCGTTCATCCAGGAGTACGTGACGAACATCTCGCGCTCCGGCGTGTTCGTGAAGAGCAAGCAGCCGCTTCCGATCGGCACGCGCGTGAACCTGAAGTTCACGGTGATCATGGACGACATCGAGACGATCGAGGGCGTGGGCGAGGTCGTCCGCGTCCAGAGCGATCCCTCGGGGATGGGCGTCGTGTTCCGAGAGCTCAGCCAGTACTCGCAGCACCTGATCGAGCGCCTGCTGACGTCGCCCAGCGCGGCGATCGTCGGCGGAGACGCTCCGGGGGGCGGCGCGGACGCATGAGCGAGCGCGCATGAGCGACGGCGGGCTCTCCAAGCCGCTGCCGGAGATGAGCGATCGCGAGCTCGAGGAGGAGCTCCAGCGACGCCGGCGGCTCCGTGCGGCTGCGAGGCGGCCGGACGCGCCGATCACCGAGGCCGAGCGGCGCAACCTCGCGCGCTTCGAGCGCGACCACGGCGGCACAGGCTCCGCGGGCGAGAGCGGGTCGTCGTGGGTCGCGGCGGCGAGCGAGCGCGTGGATCTCGCGCGTCACTACGCGGCGCTCGAGCTCAAGCCCGGCGCGACGCGCGCGCAGGTCGAGTCGTCCTATCGCGCGCTGATGGCGAAGTACCATCCGGACAAGCACGCGAGCGATCCCGAGCGGCACCGCGCGGCCGTGCAGCTCGTGCAGGAGCTCGGTCGCGCGTACCAGGCCCTGTCCGAACGCCTCCGCCGCTGAAGCCTCCGCGGAACCTCCGCGGCTGAGGAGCACCCCGCGCTGGCTAGGGCGGGTCGCGGCGGCGGCGCACCGGACGACCGGGCGCTGCGCGCCCCGTGCGGGGC
>JALYRN010001292.1 GCA_030855295.1 Myxococcota bacterium
CGCGGGCGTGCCGCCGTCGGCGCCGTCGATGCCTCCGTCCGCCGGCGCCGTGCCCGCGTCGCCCTCGGGCTCGGGGCACGTCGCGTCGGCGCTGCCGGTGCGCTCGAGCGCTGCCCGGATCGTGTAGACGCTCTGGCCGGCCGTGCTCAGATCCGTCGACTCGATCGCGATGTACATCGTCTGGCAGCGCGGCAGCGGCAGCTCGCTGTCGGCGTCGAAGCGGATCGTGCCCGAGACCGGGATCCGGATGTCCGACGTCACGCGCGCGATGTTCACGCGCACCGGGCCGAGCACGCGCACGTGCACCGCGTACGCGCCCGAGAACGTCAGCCGGCCGACGTCCAGCGTCAGCGAGCGCGCGTCCGCGGGCACGTCGATGCGGTAGTGCACCGGCGCGATGCTCTTGCCGAGCCCGCCGGTCTGGTACTCGCTGCCGCTCCACCCCTGGCGCAGCTCGCCGTCGTCGAGCGGCACCACGCGCTGGCACATCGGAAGCCCGCGCGCCGTCACCACCGACTCCACCGTCGCGACCTCGGCCGCGCTCAGCGCGCCCATGGCCTCCATGCCCATCGCGGTCGCGACCAGCAGATCGCCCGCCTCCGCGAGCGAAGGATCCTCGGTGATGCTCGCGATCGTCGTGAAGACCAGCGGATCGACGGTCTCGGCGCCGAGCGTCTGGCGCAGCTCCCACGCGGTGCCGCCCCAGATCCGTCCGTCGTAGTGGCCTTCCCCGAAGAGCGAGCTCGGGCAGGTCAGGTCGTTCTCGATCATCCGCAGGCTGCCGTGGCTCCCCATCGCGCCGAGCCCGGAGAACGACTCCGCGATGCTGCCGTCGCCCTGCAGCGTGCCCGCCCAGTAGTCGCTCGTGCCCTCGTTGACCGCGAGCGGCTCGTAGGTGACGCCCAGCAGATCCGCGAGGAAGCCGGTGATCCCGGCGACCTGATCGGTCACCGCGTGACCGAGCTCGTGATAGACGACGTCGCCGTCGTACGCGTAGTCGCTCGAGGTGCCCTGGCCGAAGATCAAGAAGCCGCAGCTCCCGCCCGACGACGGATAGAACGCAGCGTTGTCGTACGCGGTCATCGGGCGCTCGGTGAAGTTCACGAGCACGTTCATCACGTTGCTGCCGCAGGTCCAGGTGAAGCCGTGGTTCTCGCGGTGGTACGCGGCCGCGCGGCTCAGGTGGTAGTACGCGTTCACCTCCGCGAAGCCGTCGTCGAAGGCGCGCGCGTCGGGGTCGTACAGGAAGTTGCCGTCGGCATCGGCGACCGCGAGCTGCGCCGCCGCGCAGTCGCCGCTCGCCTGCGCGTTGCAGCTCGAGACGCGGAAGTGGCGGCCCGTCAGCCGCTCGCCGCTCGTCAGCTCGGGCAGGTCGAAGTCGCTGGTGACGCCCATGGTGCTCGTCGGGTTCGTCTCGAACACCCGCCCCGTCACGTCGTGGCCGAGCGGCGTCACCGTCAGCACGCGGCCGTCGCGCGCGTCGAGCAGCGCGCGCACGCGCTGCGACAGCGACGCCCCGTGCAGATCGATCGACCACAGCGGCACGATCGCGTCGGCGACCTGCATCGCCACGGCGCTCGGTGCCGTCGTCGCCTCGATCGCCCAGCCGGGATCGATCCCGCGTGCGATCGCGGTCGCGCGCGCGGCATCGATCGCGTCTCCCGCCAGCACGCGGGCGGGGCCGGCGCCCGACATCACGAGATCGATCGCGCCGTCCGCCAGAAAGCGGACCACCACGCTCGCGCCGATCACCGGACGACCATCGACGACCCGGCGCAGCCGCACGATCGTGAAGCCGTGCCACGTCTGCGTCGGCTCCGGCCGGAGCTCCGCGCCCTGCGGCACGCCGAGCGCATCGCCGAAGCGCTGCGTGAACGCGAGCGCGTCGCGCACCGCATCGCCAGACCAAGGCGCGACGTGCGCACCGTAGAGCAGGCGCACCGTGCCGTCCTCGCCGACGCGAACGCGCGCGCGCGGACCCGCCACCGCGAGCAGCGCCGCGG
>JALYRN010000364.1 GCA_030855295.1 Myxococcota bacterium
ATCCGCGGCCGCGGCAGCCTCTCGGGCGCCGGTCCCGCGTCGGGTGAGCGCACGCGCGCGACCCAGCGCAGGAACGCCCGCACGTCGGCGGGGCTCTCGAGCCGCCGATCGGCGTGGGTGGGACGATCCCTCGGCCCGACGAGGATCGACGCGTCCGAGGCGGACATCGCCGCGAACGTGTCCTCGTCGGTGAAGTCGTCTCCGAGCGCGATCAACCGCGCGCCGGGCCCGAGCCGCTCACGTAGCCACGACACCGCGCTTCCCTTGTGCGCGCCGCGGTGCCGCACCTCGAGCGCAGCGTCCGCGTCGAGCAGCTCGTACTCGGGATGCTCCGCGATCCATGCGTGCATCGCGGAGAGTGACTCGACCACCAGCGCCTCGCGCGACGACGCGCGCACGCGCCGGTAGTGCAGACAGACCGACCACGTCTTGCGCTCGACGAACGCGCCCGGGTGCGACGAGGCGAGAGCCGCGAGCGTCCGCTCGATCCCGTCGGGCGGCGTGCCGATCAGCGGGAGCGCGTGCCAGCCGGCGTCGTCGCGGCGCCACGCGCCATGCTCGGCGACCAGCCACACACCGGGCACCGCGCCGACCTGCGCCTCGAGCGACGCGCGCGGCCGCCCGGAGATCACGACGACGCGGGTGCGCCGCGCCTGCGCGAGCTCGACGAGCACGCGCGCGACCTCCTCGTCGGTCTGCGCCTGCCCGGGCGTCTGCGCGATCGGGATCAGCGTTCCGTCGAGATCGACCAGCACGCCGAGCACCGGCGCGCCCGCGATGTCGCGGATGCGATCGGAGCTCGCGATCTCCTGTCCGGCCTGCATGCCCACGCCGGCTCACATAGTCGCCCCGGCATGCGCGTCGACGGCGCACCGACCTCGCGTCAGGGCATCGCGACGTCGGCCATGGAGAAGTCCACCTGCATGCGCTCTGCGCGCGTGGCGTTCCACCCCTTCTTGATGTCCTTGCGTGCGGCATCGTGCACCGCGCGATCGGCGCGCAGCGACAATGCGCGACGCCAGTCGAAGATCGCGTCGCGCCGCCGCCCCGCCTGCGCGTACGCGCGAGCGCGCCAGAGGTGCATCGCGGCGCGCCGCTCCTCGTGCGGGTGGCCGAGCTCGATCGCACGCGACATCGCGTCGATCGCCGCGTCGTTCGCGCCCTGCTGCAGCGAGCAGAGCCCCGAGAGGAAGTGATAGAGCGGCTGCTCCGGCGCGATCCGCCGCGCCGCGTCCATCTCCGCGCGCGCCTTGGGCACGTCGTGCTCGTCGAGGTACGCCACGTACGCGCGCCGATAGTGCTCGAACGCCTGGCGGGCCTCGGGGCTCTCGCGATTCGTCGTCGTGAGGCCGCCCTGACGCGGATCGGCATCGGCGGCGTCGAGCGAGAACGGCACGAAGCTCCCGCCGCTCGTCGGCGAGTCGCCGGTGCCCACCCAGACCACGCCGTCCTCGGGCTTGAAGACGACCGAGGCGACCGTCATGACCATCGAGATCGCCTCGCTGATGCGGCACCCGTCCGGGCCCGGGTCGGCGAGGATCTCCGCCATCGCCTGCGCGTCGAGCGCGCCGTGGCGCTTCGTGAGCAGCGCGTTCGCCTGGCGATGGCGCGCCTCGTTGTGACGCCAGTACGAGCCGTAGAGGTTCACCTCGGTCTCGCCGAGCTCGGGATCGAGATAGACGTTCGCGTACCCGAAGGTGCCGCGCTCGGGCGCGGGCCGGTGCGCGACGTGGCGGTCGGGGTTCTCCTCCCAGCAGAGCACCTGCTTCGTGTTCGCGTCGGTGACGAGATACGTCCAGCAGCCGATCGGCTTGTGCGCCGCGAGGATCGCCTCGGCCTCACCGATGCTCTTCGCGTTGCGCATCACGATGTCGCCGACGACGCCGATCGGCGTGCCGCCGAGCGACGCGCGGTCGGTGAACATGTGCTGGTGCACGGTGAGCGAGAGCCCCGCCTCGTTCATCGCGGTGATCCCGCCGAGCGGCACGCCCGCGCTCGCGACCGACACGTAGCGCTGCCCCTGGTCGGGCTCGTGGAAGATCACCGCCGCCTGCTGCGGCCAGCACGACACCCCGTGGTAGTCGAAGTTGCGCGCGTGCAGGAGCTTGCCGTCGGTCGTCGCGTCGCCCCACGCGATCGCGCTGGTGCAGCCGAGCCCGAGCGAGATGCGATGCGCGACCGCGGGCCCCGGCGCCCGCAGATCCATCATCCGCGACGCCAGCCAGAGCAGCGCGTCGGGCATCGTCGCTCCGTCGAGGAGCTCCTCGGTCGACATCCCCGCGCCCGCCGCGAGGCCCTCGACGGTCTGTCGCGCGAAGTCCGGCAGGCGCTTGCCGACCTTCCGCCCGATCAGCAGCTGCAGCGCCGGCCAGACCAGGTTCGTCAGCGGACCGAGCTGCGAGCGACCGACCAGCTTCGTGAAGTGCGCGCGGTAGTACGGCATCGGACCGCGGCGGACCTCGTCGCGGAGCAGCGCCCCGTGCTGCTCGCCCATCTCGCGGAACGAGCCCGCGAGCCGCAGCACGTGCACGCCGTCGGTGCGGCGGTGCGCGCCCTTGCCGTGCGTGCGCCATGCGGCGGACTCGTCGGCGGGCAGGACGCGAGCGCGCGTCGCCGGTGCGGTCGAGATCGAGCGGAGAGCGGAGGATGCGACGTCGGTCATGGGCGAACCTCGGGGTCGGAGGACGAAGACACGGACTGCGAAGACGCGGACTCGAAGGGCTCGCCCGAGGCGAGCGCAGCGGCTGCGAGCAGGCGCGGCGTGGCCCACGCGTGGTAGGCGGTGACGAGCGTGCGGATGGGCTCGGCCTCGCGGCGCTCGATCAGATCGATCAGGAGCGCGATGCCCTGCACGAAGGCGTCGCGCGTCGGGCGCATGCTCCCGAACACCACGTCGAGGTCGCGCACGACCATCTCGTTCCAGTGCGCGAGCATCTCGAAGAGCGGGTTCTGGGTCGCGCGGGCGATCAGGATCGGGAGCACGAGGCGCTCGCGATCGACCGCGTGCGGGTCGCGGGCGTCCCGCAGCCGACTCACCAGCGCGCGCAGCGCCTCGAGATCGGCGGGCGTGCGGCGGGCGGCGGCGAGCGTCGTCATCTGCACGTCGAGCGACGCGCGGATCTCGAGCAGCCCGGCGAGCACGCGCCGATCGATCGCGCCGTCGCGGCGCTGGAGCATCGCGCGCAGCACCTCGGGGGAGAGCGAGCGGATCGGATCGAGCACCTCCGTGCCCCGGCGCCGCGTCGGCTCCACGAGCCGGTGCACCTCGAGCAGCTTCACCGCCTCGCGCACCACGCTGCGGTTCACGCCGTAGCGCGTCGCGAGCTCGGCCTCGCGCGGCAGGATCGACCCGACCTCGAGCTCCCCCGCGACCACCCTCTCGAGCAGGTCCTTCGCGACCACGTCCGCCTTGCGCATCGCCCGCGCCGCCGGCCGCCGCCCCGCCCCCACCGTCCGCACCAGCCCCATCCCACAGCTATAAATCCGACCTATCCACCCCTCAACAGATTTATCGTCACAACTCCGTCACCACCCCGGGGACAGGATCGCGCCCGTAACTCGCTGAAATTGCATAGCTCCTGCGGACAGTCGTACAAACAGCCGCATACGCGGACGTTCGCTCGCCTGCGAACGGCCGCGCAAACAGCCGCGGACGCGGACGTTCGTCGCCTGCGAACGGCGCACGCCGACCGGCCCCACACGCGCCCGAGCGCGGCGCGAGACCGGGTCGATCAGAGCTGCGCGCGAAGCCGCGCGAGCACCGGCGCCGCGGCGCGCACCCGCAGGTGCGTGCCGTCGTCGTCGTGGCGCTCGTCGAGCACGCGCGCGCTCTCGTGCACCTGATGCACGAGCGCCTGCTTCGTGTACGGCACGAACAGATCGGCGTCGCTCATGTCGCGCTCGAAGTGCTCGGTGATGCGCGCCCGCACCCGCGCGAGGTCCTCCGCCGAGCGTGCGCTGACCTGCATCGCGTCGGGCCACTCGACCGCGAGCGTCTCCCGCGTGTCGGCGTCCACCTGATCGATCTTGTTCAGCAGCAGCAGCGACGGCGCCGCGTCCGCGTCGATCTCGCGCAGCACGCGCCGCGTGACCTCGAGCTGCGCGCGGAACGCCGGATCGCTCGCGTCGACGACGTGCACGAGCAAGCTCGCATCGCGCGCCTCCTCCAGCGTCGACCGGAACGACGCCACCAGGTCGTGCGGCAGCCGCTCGATGAACCCGACCGTGTCGCTGACCAGGATGCGCGGCTTCGCCTCCGGCACCATCGCGCGCACCGTCGTGTCGAGCGTCGCGAAGAGCTCGTCGGCGACGTACACCTCGCCCGCCGTCAGCAGCCGGAACCACGACGACTTGCCGGCGTTCGTGTAGCCGACGAGCGCCAGCGTGTCGCCGCGCTGCACGCGCCGCGCGCGCCGCACGTCGCTCTCCTTCTGCACCTGCGCGAGCTCGGTGCGCAGCTCCGCGATCCGATCGCGAATGCGCCGCCGATCCAGCTCGAGCGCGCTCTCGCCCGCGCCCTTGCCGCCGATCCCGCCGCGCTGCCGATCGCCTCCGCCACCGCCCTCGCGCAGCCGCGGCGCGAGGTACACGAGCCGCGCGATCTCGACCTGGATGCGGGCCTCGCGCGTGCGCGCGTGTCGCTGGAAGATCGACAGGATCACCGACGATCGATCGAGGACCTCGGCGCCCGTCGCGCGCTCGAGGTTGCGCGCCTGCGAGGGCGACAGATCGTGATCGACGAGCACGACGCTCACGTCGCCGGCGCCGCCGCTCGCGCTCGCCTCGTCCCCGTCGTCGCTCTCGAGCGCGTCGTCGTCGTCGTCGTCCTGACGATCGATCTTCCGCTTCTTCTTGGGCGCGCTCGAAGGCACCACGCCGGTGCCGCCGGTCAGCGCCGCGAGCTCCTTGAGCTTGCCCTCGCCGAGCACCGCGACCGGAGCGAGCCCGCTGCGCTTCTGCGTGACGCGCGCGACCGGCTCGAGCCCGAGCGTCTTGCCCAGCCGCTCGAGCTCCACCAGCGACGCCTCGAGCTCGCGCTCCGTCACGTCCGGCAGCTGCACGCCGACGACCACCGCCCGCGGCCGCGCGCCGGCATCGCGCTGCGAGCGCGGCAGCCCTTCTTCGTCGACCGGAGGCATTTCGAGCCGAGAGGTTTCGCACCGCCGTCGGGCTGCGCAACCCGACCGCATCGCTGTACAGTTCGCGTCTCCTTCTCGTCTGGCGTCCGGGTTCCGCAGATGTAATCTCTCGCGCTCCGCGGAATCAGCGCTGCCCTGTGTCGCCCGCGCGTGGACGAAACCCTTTCGGGGAACAGATTCACCCATCGTGACCGCCTTCGCCGAAGACAGCCGCGATCTCGCGCTCGAGCTGCACCGGCTGCTCGCCGAGCTCGATCGCAGCCGCTTCAAGTGGCGCGAGCTCGTGCGCGCGCTCCCGCTCCGGCTCGCGTCGGTGCGCCGCTCACTCGGCGAGCTGCTGCAGCGGAGCTCCGCGAGCGAGGTGAGCGAGCCTGCCGCCGTCGCGGACACGACCGAGGTGCTGCGCGAGCGGCTCGTCGAGCTCGATCACGCGCTCGCGACCCACGCGCCGAAGAGCGACGTGCGGAGCGACTGGATCGCGTTCCGAGCGCGGGTGGTGCCGACCTACGAGGCGCTGGCGTCGTCGCTGCGCGCGGCCTCGGTGCACGTGCCGAGCCTCCGCCCGAAGAACTACGCGCGGAACGCGTTCCACGTGTTCAACGCCGCGCTCTCGCTGACGATCCTCGAGCTCGTGCCCTCGTGGGACATCATCATCGCGATCGCGTGGGCGTGCGCGCTCGCGGGCTGGTCGATGGAGCTCTCGCGTCGGGTCTCACCGACCGCGAACGTGCTGATGATGCGGCTCTTCGCGCCGGTCGCGCATCCACACGAAGCGCACCGCATCAACTCGGCCACCTGGTACGTCACGTCGCTCGCGCTGCTCGCGTCGACGCGCGAGCTCGTGCCGTGCGTGCTCGCGATGGTGGTGCTCGGGCTCGGCGATCCCATCGCGGCAATCATCGGGCGGCGATGGGGACGCGTGCGCTGGGTGAACGGACGCTCGGTCGAGGGCACGCTCGCGTTCGTGATCGCGGCGGGGATCGGCGGCGTGTCGCTGCTCGTTCTCGTGCACGGGATGGCGCTCGGGCCGGCGCTCGCAATCGGTGGCGCGGCCGCGCTGCTCGGCGCCTTCGCCGAGCTCTACAGCCGCAAGATCGACGACAACCTCGCGATCCCGGTGATGGCGTGGATGGCCGCGTTCCTCGTCGGCCTCGCGGTCTGACGCTGATTGATCGGCCCGCCTGCTCCGGGCGCTCCCGCCGTTCCGGACGGGCAGCTGACTAGCTAGCGACGCACGAGCTCGACCAGGAGCGCGCCCGCGCCTCCGAGCGCGACCGGGGCGGTGACGAACGCGAGCACCAGCGGGGCCGCGCCGCCTTCCGTCAGCGCGGTGACGACGACGTCGGCGAGCACGCCCTGGCCGTTCTCGGAGTGGAGCCCCTTGCCGTGCACGATCAGCACGCGCCGGTGTCCACCGCGCTGCGCCTCGCGCACGTAGCGAGACACGCGATCCGCCGCGATCGCCGCGCGCACCGAGTGCAGATCGAGCGTCGCGTCGGCGCCGACGGTCGCGCGCCGGAGCGAGTCGAGCACCGCGGGCTTCGCGTCGCGGCGGAGCCCCTCGATCC
>JALYRN010000365.1 GCA_030855295.1 Myxococcota bacterium
GCTCGAGCCGGGCGCGACGCCGCTCCGCCCGCAGCCGAGCTCGAATTTCGTGCGGCGCCTGGTGCTCTCGGGCATGCCGCCCCCGCGCCTCGCGGAGCTCCATCGGTTCGTCGCGGAGGCGCTCTTGGAGCGCGGCGCCGACGACGAGGCGCTGCCTTCACTGCGCGCCGAGCTGGGGCTCTTCGAGATCGAAGGAGGGCTCGATGCCCGCGGCGCCGAGCGCCTCGTCGCGATCGGTCGCGTCGCGATCACGCAGGGCTACCGGCGCGCGGCCTCGCGGATCGCGACGCTGCTGGCGCGGCTCGGATCGCCCTCCGCGGACGCGCTCTCGCGCGCCGCGGCGACCGTCGCGCCGCTCGGCGCGTGGGAGGACGACGAGGCGCCCGCCTCGACCGAGATCTCGCTCGATGAGATCGAGCGTACGTCGCCGGGGCACGTGATCGCCGGCGACGCGATCGCCGGCGACGCGACCGTCGACGGAGCGATCGTCGACGGAGCGGCCGCGCTCGAGCCGCAGCATCCCGCCGAGTCCGAGCGGCTCCGCGGACCGCCGACCGAGGAGCGCCCTTCCTCGTTCGCGGCGGCGGCGGAGGACGCGGTCAGGACGCGAGATCTCGAGGCGCTCGATCGCCTGGTCGAGCGCGCGATCGCGTCGGGCAGTGACATGGCGGCGATCGCGCGCTTCCGTGCGCTCTCGGATCTCCTCCGCGGCGACATCGGTGG
The DNA here is from genome assembly GCA_030855295.1 of Myxococcota bacterium. Lineage (GTDB taxonomy): Bacteria > Myxococcota_A > Polyangia > Polyangiales > Sandaracinaceae > Sandaracinus. The sequence goes on from JALYRN010000365.1 coordinate 724, forward strand.
CGCGCGGCGCGCCCTCGAGAAGGCGCGAGGCTATCGCCGCGCGAACGGCCCGCGCGATCCGCGCGAAGAGATCGTCGAGGCAGCGGTCGCGCTCGGGAGCGGCGATGCCGGCGCAGCAGTCCGGCTCGGGCTTCGCGCGCTGGCGCTCGCGCGGCGCGCATCCGATCGCAAGGGCGAGCTCGCGGCGCTGAGGATGGTCGCGGCCTGCTACCGCGCGCTCGGGCGGGGCGATGACGCCGCGAGGCTCGAAGCAGCGAGCGGGTGATCCAGGCAGGAGTGCTCGCCCCGGTCGAGACACGCGCAACGGACGAGAGAAGACCGGTGGCGCCAGTCTTCGCCCAGCCTCCGCTCGTCGCGGGGCTCCCACCGCCCATCGCACCGGCTCCGCCGGCCGTCGCGTCGCGCCGATCGTCCCAGACACCGAGGGCTAGACCCTCCCCATGACGAAGAAACGCACGCGCGAGAGCTCCGCGAAGACTCAGCGCCGACCCCGATCGATCTCCCTGCTCGCGGCGCTGCCGCGGTGGATCGCCGCCTGCTGCCTCGCTTCGATCGCGCTCTCGATCTCGCCCGCGAGCGTGCATGCGCAGGACGCACCTGCCACTCGAGCCTCGACGGTGCAGCTCGATCTCGTAGGCGGGGTCGCGATGATCGGGGCGCCCGGAGAGGTCGGCCTGGCCTTCGCGCTCGGTACCCGCCTCGCGCTCGGTCGCTACACCGCGCTCCGCTTCGACATCGGGTACGGCGTCCTCGGCGGATCTCGCAGCCTGGAAGACCGATGGTGGTTGATCCCGTCGTTCGCCGTCGTCGTTCCCGTGGACCGCCTCCGCGTCGAGCTCGGCGTGGGCGTGGGCTTCGCGACGAGCTCGGGCTACACGGACTTCGACGCGTTCGTCCGCGACCCCTTCGAAGACGACTGGGCCTACCAGCTCGTCCCCGCGATCCGCGGACACGCGGCGCTCTGGGCCGAGCTCGCCTCCGACGTCGATGCGTATGCCCAGCTCGACGCCGGAGGCCTCCTCACCGCAGGCAACGACCTCGGTCTCCGCGTCGGCCCGAACGACGGTGCGGGGACCCCCAGCGATGCGCAGCTGGTATGGGCGACCCTCACCGTCGGCACCTCGCATCGGCTCGACTGACGGCGATGGCACCGCGCGCTCGACGCTCCTATTCTGAGCGGGACATGTCGGGCGAGCCCTCCGCCGAGCGTCGACTGCCGCGCGAGGCGATGTGGTTCTTCCTCGTCGCGCCACCCGCCCTGGCGCTGCTGTTCGATCCGCACTGCCTCAGCACGCTCGACAACATGCTGCGCGCGTGGGTGGCGCTGACGCTCTACACGTGCGCGACGGGTGTCGCGGTGCACGCCGCGTTCGAGCAGCTCGCGCCACGGATCGCGCGGTGGGCGCTGGCGCCGCGGCTCGTGGCCCACGGCGCCGTCACGTGCGTCGTGGTCGCCGCCGCGACGCTCGCGCAGCACTGGTACGTGCGCATGATCTATCCCGAGATCGGAGACGACATCGCGGGCGTGATCGGGAGGGGCGTCCTCGTCAGCATCGTCTATCTCGCGGTGGCGGCCTTCATCGGTGGGCTCCAGCGGCAAGCGGTGGCCGAGCGTATGAAGGCGCACCTCGAGAAGAGCGCCGCGCTCGAGGCTCGCCTGCAGATGCTGCAAGCGCAGATGCAGCCGCACTTCCTCTTCAACAGCCTGAATGTCTGCGCGGGCCTGGTGCACACGGCGCCCGATGCCGCCGAGGCGACGATCGACAAGCTCTCCGCGTTCTTGCGGTATGCGCTCGAGAGCAGCGAGCGCAGGCTCGTCCCGCTCGCCGACGAGCTCCGGGCCGTCGGGGCCTACCTCCACATCCAGCACGAGCGCTTCGGAGATCGACTGCGCCACGAGATCATCGCGCCGCGGCCGGAGGATCCGGCGCCCGAGCTGCCGCCGATGCTGCTCCAGCCGCTCGTGGAGAACGCGATCGTGCACGGCCTGAGCGCGGGAGCGGGAGGGCTCGTGCGCATCGAGTGCCGGCGCAATGGCGATCGGTTCGAGATCTCGATCGCGGACACCGGCGGCGCCGGGGGCGAGGCGCGTCCCGGAACGGGCCATGGGCAGCGCAACGTCCGCGAGCGGCTGCGCCTGGTCTACGGGGAAGGCGCCGAGCTGCGGTGTGGCGCTTCGTCGGACGGTGGGTACACGTCATTGCTCTCGCTCCCGCTCTCCGGTGCCTCGTGAGAGTCCTCGTCGTCGACGACGAGCCCGTCGCGCGTCAGCGGCTGATCCGGCTCTTGGAGCAGATCCCCGACGTCGAGGTGATCGGCGAAGCATCGAGCGCCAAGGACGCGCTGGCGACCATCGCGCGGCTCGCGCCCGACCTCGTCCTCCTCGACATCGAGATGCCCGGCGTCGATGGCCTCTCGCTGGCCGCGCTCACCGACCTGCCGCCGATCGTCTTCGTCACCGCTCACACGACGCACGCGCTCGCGGCGTTCGAGGTGGGCGCGCACGACTACCTCGTCAAGCCCGTGGACCAGGCTCGCCTCGCCGCCGCCCTCGATCGGGTGCGCGATCGGATCGCGAGCGGCGCCGCGGAGGAGCAGGCGACCGCGCCCGAGCCGTGGCGGCTGACGGTGATCGACGGCTCCTTGCGTCGATTCGTCGACGCGCGCGAGGTGACCTGCTTCCTCGCCCAGGAGAAGTACGTGAGCTTCGTCGTCGGCGGGCGCGAGCTCCTCGTGCGCGAGAGCCTGGACGCCCTCGAGCAGCGCCTGGCCCCGCTCGGATTCCTCCGCGCGAACCGCGGCGCCCTCGTGCGGAGGAGCGCGATCGAAGCATTCGACGCGAGCGGGGGAGGCACGCTCGTCTTGACCGGCGGCGAGAGCATCCCGGTGAGCCGGCGAGCGCTGTCCGCGATTCGCCAGACGCTCGGCGTCTGAGCGCGACCCGTTGCCGCGCGCTCCTCGGTACGCTCGCCGCCCGGGGCTCCCGCAGGGATGCGCGCTGCCGGCCGCGCGGGCGTGGTAGTGGTGCTCCGACCACGCGTATGCACTTCTCTGCGATGCAAAGCGGTCGACTGTTCTTCGAGACCTACGTGCGGGATCTCGAGGCTCCCCTCGTGGTCGACGTCGGCTCGGTCGATATCAACGGCTCGCTCGCGTCGGTCGCGCCTCCCTCGTGCCGGTACGTCGGCCTCGACTTCGCGGCGGGCAAGGGCGTCGACGTGCTCATCGAGGATCCCTACGTCCTGCCGCTCGAGTCGGGCTCCGTCGACGTGATCGTCAGCAGCTCGTGCTTCGAGCACTCCGAGATGTTCTGGGTGCTCTTCCTCGAGATCCTGCGGGTCCTGAAGCCGAGCGGGCTGCTCTACGTCAGCGCGCCGTCGAACGGGTACTTCCACCGGCATCCCGTGGACTGCTGGCGATTCTATCCAGATGCCGGGCGCGCCCTGGTCACCTGGGCGAAGCGCAACGGCCTCGAGCCCGCGCTGCTCGAGTCCTTCGTCAGCAGCCAGTCTGCCGAGGACTGGAGCGACTTCGTCGCCGTGTTCGTCAAGGACGCCTCGTTCGCGCCGCAGTACCCGCGACGGATCGTCGACTCGACGCCGGGCTTCGCGAACGCGACGTTGCTCGGCCGGCCGGAGCTGTTGAACTTCGAGCCGCTCACCGAGGACCAGAGCCTGCTCCGGCTCACGCTCGCGTACCGCCTCAAGCGCGCCGCGCGCCGCGTGCGCGAGATGCTCTCGGTCGTCGGTCGGCGACGCTGACTCTGCGCGCCTAGTCTGGTCGCGCCCGGCGCGCGGGCAGGAGCGACCTCAGCGCGCGCAGCGTCGCGCGGTCGAGCGCTGCGACGATCGCGGTGAAGATCAGGACCTCGGCGAGCACCGCCGCGGCCAGAGTCCACGGCCCCGTGGTCCACGGCGCGAGGAGCCACCGCCCGAGCGCCAGGATGAGCGCCGCCGCGATCGCAGGCGCGACGAAGGGCTGCAGGATGCGGGTCCGAGGCAGGAAGCGCCGCGCCAACCACACGATCAAAACCGCACCGAGCACCATCACCGAGACGTAGCCCGCGGTGAACCCGATCAGCCCCCATCGCACCGTCGCGATCGGCACCACGATCCAGGTCCCGATCGTCACCACGATCATCTGCGCGAGCACGATGCGAGGCCGCCCGAGCGCATCGAACGCGGGCGCCAGCACGTTCACGAGCATGCCGACCGTGATCGTCGCGGCATACAGATGGAGCAGCGGCACCGCCGGCACCCAGCTCTCGGAGTAGATGATGCGCGTCAGCGGCTCACCGATCCCGAGGAACATCCCGGAGAAGAACAGGGTCAGCGCGACACAGACGCGCAGCGAGCGCTCGAGCGCCGGCGGCAGACCGTCGCCCTGGGCGTGGAGTCGGCTGTAGAGCGGGAAGCTCACGCGCGCGATGATGTCGACGAACGTCAGCGCGAAGAACGCCGTCTGGTGCGACCAGTTGATGTAGCCCACCGCCTCCGCACCGAGGAGGGTGCCGCCGACCACCGGGATCACCGACGCGATGACGAGCCCGAGCGCCGTGCGCGTCTGGAAGGGCACGCCGAACCCCAACAAGGCTCTCACGGCCTCGCGGTCGAACACCGAGCTCGGTCGCCACGGACGCAGCAGCAGCGCTCCGACGAGCCCGGTCGTTCCCTGCGCGAGCACGCCGATCACGAGCGCCCAGATCCCGGCGCCGCGGACCGCGAGCACGCCCGCCACCAGGTAGAACGTCACCGAGTTGACGGTGTCGAGGATCGCGACGCGAACGAAGAGGAGCTCGCGCTCCATCAGCAGCATCGGCACGACGCGCAGCGATGTGAACACGAAGCTGAGCGCGAGCGCGCTCATGATCCAGGGCGTGCCCTCGGGGAGATCGGGCCACACGATCGGCAGCAGCTGCCCGACGCCTCCCGCCGCGAGCAGCACGACCGCGCCGAGCGCGACCTGCACGAAGAACACGCTCGAGAGCTCGCGCTGCGTCGGCTGCTTCTTCTTCTGGATCAGCGCGCCGCCGAGCCCCGCGTCGCCGAAGATCGTCAGCGCAGTCAGCGCGAACTGGACCATCGCGAACGCACCGAACTCCGCGGGACGCAGGTGGCGGGCGAGCACCACGGTCCCACCCAGCACGATCACCTGCGCCACGCCGGTGCGGATCGTCAGCGCCAGCCCGCCGCGGACCGCGCGCTTCTCGTACGTCTCGATGCCCTCGGGGGCTTCGCCGGCCGCGCCCTCCGCCTCTGCGTCGGCGGACGGATCGGGGGGCGCGAGACCGCGCTCGGCCGGCGGCTCCGAACCGGCGGTGACTGCGTCCAAAGCGGCGCAAGCATGCGCGAGCAGCCCCCTCCGCGCCAAGCCTCAGGTCCGTCTCGCGATCACGATCACGTCGTCGAGCGCATGCAGCGGCGCGTCGCGATCGCCACGCGCCAGGTACGTCGTGCGCGTCCAGCGCTCGACCTCGAGGCAAGCGGGCCGGAGCAGGCGCTCGACGAGGGACGCCAGCGCGTCTTCGAAGCTCTCGCCGTCGATCGGGAGCGGCTCGTCGGGATCGACCGTCGTGCCTCCGACGTCGACGTGCGGCCGCGCCGGAAGAGGGCACGCGACGATCACGCGGCCGCCGGGCTCGGTGCGCGCGACGGCCGCTCCGAGCAAGGAGCGCGGCCGCGCGCAGCGATCGAGCACGTGCAGCAGCGACGTCGCGCGGAAGGTGCGCTCGGGCGTCAGCGCCTCGCGCGCGAGATCGATGCGCTGCGCGTCGTAGCCGCGCGCGCGCAGCCGCCGGATCATCGGCGCCGACGTCTCGGTCGCGACCACCGCATCGAAGAGCGGCGCGAGCGTCGCCGTGACGTCGCCGCGGCCGGCGCCCACGTCGAGCAGCGCGCCGCCGATGTGCTCGGCCCCGAGCAGCGCGCGCCACGTCGCGGTGCCCGCGAGGAACATCGGGTGCATCCCGAGC
>JALYRN010000366.1 GCA_030855295.1 Myxococcota bacterium
GCGCTGCGGCCTCGGGCCCGGCATGCACCGCCTGCAGCGCCGCCGCGATCCGCGCGCGCAGTGCTGCGCGATCGGGCTCGAACCGCGCCGCGAGGATGGCCTCGAGGTCGGGCTCGTCCTCGTCGCGCGTGTGCTCGGCGATCGCGGCGAGACGACGGGCGACCTCGAGCGCGGTCGACGGTCGCTCGCTCCGATCCTTCGCGAGCAGCTCGAAGAGCAGCTCGTCGAGCGCCGGGGGCGCGTCACGACGCTCCTCCGCGATGCTCGGCGGCGGCTCGTGCAGGATGCGCTCCGCGATCACCCCGAGCGCACCGACGCCGCGGTCGTGATAGAGCCGCCGACCGCTCAGCGCCTCGAACAGTACGATGCCGAGCGAGAACAGATCGGCGCGTCGATCGACCACCTCGCATCCGAGCTGCTCGGGCGAGAGGTAGCCGGCCTTGCCCTTCACCACGCCGGTCGCAGTCGGTGAGTCGCCGCTGAGCGCCTTCGCGATGCCGAAGTCGGTCACCCGCACCAAGCCGTCGAACCCGACCAGCACGTTCTGCGGGCTGACGTCGCGATGCACGAGCTCGAGGTGCTCGCCCGTGTGCGTGACGAGCTGGTGCGCCGCATGGAGCCCGCGCGCGACCTGCTCGGCGATGCGGCACGCCAGCGCGATCGGCACCGGGCCGCTCTCGAGCAGGCGCCCGAGCAGCGCGTGCAGCGGGACGCCGTCGATCCAGTCCATCACGAGGAACGGGCCGTCCTCGTCGCGTCCGACGCTGAGCACGCTGACGACGTTGGGGTGCCGCACGAGCCCGGCGATCCGCGCCTCTCGCGAGAACGCCTCGCGCGCGCTCGCGGTCTCGAGCACCTCGGCGTGCAGCCGCTTGATCGCGTAGAGACGCTCGAACGCGCCATCGCGCCGGATCGCGAGGCTCACGCGCCCCATCCCGCCGCTCGCGAGCTCGAACAGCTCGATGTACTCGGGCTCGCTCATCGACGCGTCACCTTACAACGCGCGTGCGATCGGCGCGTCGCGAGATGGCGCGGCCGATCGCCGCTGCGGCCGCCGGCTCGGCTCGTCTATCCTGATGCCTTGGTGGCAGCGAGCGAGGGCCTGGAGGCCGCGATCGAGCGTGCGCTCCGCGGCGATTTCGTCGCGCTGCTGGAGGGCGGCGAGCGCGCGGCGAGCTGGGATGCACGTCGTCGCGCGCTCCTCTCGCTCGTGACACCGGACCCGCCGCCGTCGCCCGATGCGCTGCTCGACGCGGGCGCGCCCGAGGGGCTTCGGCACATCGCGCTGCGCGCAGTGCTCGATGGACGACGCAGCACGCTCGCCGCCATCCTCGACGCGCAGCGGAGCACCGGCCTTCCCGAGGCCACCTGGCGCTGCACCGCGCGCTGGCTCGCGCTGTTGGACGAAGGTGCCGCGACCCCCGAGCCGTCGGCTCCGTTCGACGCCGAGAGCGGCGTGGAGTCGATGGTGCAAGACGCGCTCTTCGCGCTCGCCGATGGCGACGTCGAGGGCGGTCTCCGCGCGGCGCGTCGCGCGAGCCACCGCGCGCGGGCCGAGGGCTTGGTGCTCCACGAGCACCTCAGCGGCCTCGTCCTCGCGCGGGCTCGCCGGCACGCCGGCCAGCCGCACCTCGCGTCGCGCATCCTCGGCGCGCTCGATGCGGTCGTGCGGGCACCGTGGCGCGACTGGCTCGCGCTCGAGTCACTCCTGGCGGGCGCCGCGTCCGAGCTGCTCAGTGGTACGTCCGACGCCTCGCTCGTGGTCACCGGCCTGCTCCGTGCGCTCGCGGCGCGCGCGGCGGCGGGCGACCGCACCGGCTTCGACGACGTCGCGAGCGCGATCGATCACGCGCCGGCGCTCACCGCGATCCGTCGCGAGCTGCACCTCGTCCGGCAGGCCCTCGACGTGAGCGCGCCGCTCGGCGCGCCGCTCGAGGAGTTCGCGCGCGGTCGGACCGACCACCCCCCGGGACCGCTGAGCGGTCTGCTCGCGCCCGACGTCGATCCCGAAGGAAACGATCGCGGCGCGGTGCTGTGGACGCACGACGGCGCCGATGCACCGCGACGTTTCCTCCGTGTCGGCGCGCCGCTCCTCGGGGCCGAGCTCCCGAGCGAGAGCGTGGCGCTACGGCAAGCGCGCGTGTACGAGCTGCTCGCCCACGTCGCGTTCGCCGGCGAGAGCGGCATCGCGCGCGACGCGCTGTTCGCGGCGGTGTACGGGTTCGAGTACCGAGCGACCCGTCACAGTGGCACGCTCCGCACGCTGCTCCATCGCGCGCGCGCGGCGCTGCCCGAGGATGCGCGGCTCGTCGACGACGACGGCGTCCTGCGGCTCGATCGCGCACAGCGGATCGTGCTGCCCGATCCTCGATGTGTGCTCGACATCGAGGGCCTCGTGCTCCGCTTCCTCGGCCGGCGCGCGGGGCGTGCGTCGGCGCGCGACATCGCGACCGCGCTCGGCGTCTCCGCGCGCACCGTCCAGAACGTGCTGCGTGATCTCGTCGGGGAGGGCGCGTGCGAGGTCGAAGGCCGCGGGCCGAGCGTGTTCTATCGTCTCGAGGACACGAGCTTCCGCGAGCCGACGCTCGAGCGCCTCGCCCCGCGCGGCCTTCGTTGACTCCACAGGAATGCTCGCCCCGGAGGGCAGGGCTCTCGTGTCAGACCCGCAGATACGGCAGCTCGGCGCCCGGCGAGCGGATGCGCGAGTGCACGTCGCGGTAGTAGTCGACGTACTTGCGCTGCGTCACGTACGGGCTGGTGTCCGTGCAGATCCGATCGCGGACGCACTGGTACTGGCCGAAGCCTCCGCCGCCCCACTCCGCCGCGTCGAGACCGAACGCGCGCATGACGCCGATCAGCAGCTCGTTGTGCGGAGGCCCCGCGTAGTACTCGTAGCCGTGCGAGCTGGTCAGGCGCGCCGCGGGATCGGCGTAGTCGATGTACTCGCCCATCCGGATCTTGCCGCCGAGCCCGCCGGCGAGCAGGAACGGGGCGTCGACGCCGGGGTGCTCGCCGATGACGCTGGTCGCCATGTCGCTGGTGACGACCACGAGCGAGTTGTCGAGCAGCGTCCGCCCGTTCGCCTCGACGACGCCGTCCATCGAGCGCAGCAGCTCGGCCGTCCACCGCAGGTTGCGCCGCATGATCGAGGTGTAGAGCCCGTCGACCTCACGGTTCGCGCTCGAGTGCGCCTGGTGCGCGCCGTCGACGTCGGCGTGCGACGAGCGGAGACGCCAGTACCCGACGCGCGTCGCGCCGCACGCGAGCCCCTGCGTGAAGAGGTTGACGTGATCGCGCATCTTCTGCTCCGAGTCGTCGACGCCCGAGAGCGCGAATTCGGTGCACGTCGCGGTCGCCGCCGGCGGCATCGCCAGCGCGTCGAGCCTGCCGCGCAGCGACGACTCGAGCGCTGCGTACTGATCGATCGTTCGCTCGAGCGCGATGCGATCGATCGTGGACAGCCGCCCGCTGTCGCGGAGCGTCCGGTACTGCGCGAGCGAGCGCTCGAGCGAGACGAGGCGGCGCCGCGCCCGCCGCTCTTCGTCGCTGGGACCGGTGGGCGCGGGCGCGTCGTCCGGGAACCCGCCGCCGAAGAGCTGCGCGTAGGCGACCTCTGCGCTCACGGCGGACACGTGATTGAAGTCGCGGTACGAGTGCGTCTCGTCGAGCGAGCCCATCGAGAGCCGCAGCACGTCGACCGCAGGCCGCGTCGGATAGACGACGGACGACCGCGCGAGCACGTTGTCGATCGACTCGGGCGCGGTGCTCGTGATGCGGTATCGAACGTCCTCGCCGCGCTCGGACGCGGTGAGCGCCACCGACGTCTGATGCCCCCACGCGCCGACCTGACCGACGCCGCGCAGGATCGAGATCTTGTCCTCGAGCCCGCGGAACGAGTCGCCCATGTAGAGCCCCATCGTCGCGTCGCGCATGGACGCGGCGCGGATGCTCGGGCCGACCTCGCGGAACCCGGGCACCTGCGGATGCCAGAGCGGCAGGTGCACGCCGTGCGACCACACCACGAAGATGACACGGTCGTACCCGAGCGCGTCGGCGGACGCGCGGCTCGTCAGCGAGGGGAGGAACGGCAGCGCGGTCGCCGCTGCGGCGGCGCCGAGGCCCCCGCCGATCCCCTTGAGGAACATGCGACGCGAGGCACGGTGATGGAGGACCGGCGGCTCGTTCGGCGACTTCTTGGTCATTCGACTCCCCTCACGTGGATCGACTCGCGGGCGGCGCTCTGCACGAGCACGTCGAGGATCGGCACCCCGTCCTCGATCGCGCGCTGCACGTCGTGCACGAGGCACGCATCGGCGCGCGTCACGTCGCGCAGATGCGTCGCGCGGACGATCTGACGCGCCGCACAGCTCTGCCCCTCTTCCGACTCGGCGATCACGGTCGCGAGGCCGAGCGCGCCCTCGAGCGTGTGCGGCACGCCGTCGACGACGAAGCCCTCGACCCGATCGTCGCCGTCGATCGGCAGCGTCGTCAGGACCTCGCCGGGGCTCGCGAACACCACCTCCTCGTCCCACTCCTCGCCCAGCGGACCGAAGCCCGTGAGCGCGAACCCGGGCGCGTTGATCACGGCATGGCAGCTCTGACACGATGGGCTGCCCGTCATCGTCGCGGCGCGCACGCGCGACGTGCTGCGATCGGGATCGATCGTCATCAGCGTCTCCATCGCCACGTCGTCGGCGTTGGGCGGCGGGCTGGGGATCGTTCGGCAGAGGAAGCGCTCGAGCACGAACACGCCGCGCAGGATCGGGCTCGTCCGCGCGTTGTCGGAGATCAGCACCGCGGGGCGCGACAGGAGCCCGGCGCGTCGCCCGCCGCTCGCGACCGGCGCGCTGCCGGCCGCCTCGCCGAGGATGGCGGCGAGGCGCTCCGTGCTCGGCACCTCCACGTCCGACGTCATCAGATCCCCGAACGTGCCGCGCTCCTCGAACACGACGTGCTCGACGAAGTCGAGCGCCTCGCCGCGCAGCTCTCCGAAGAGGCCGTCGACCGGCATCCCCGCGAGCGACGCCGCGCTCTCGGGCGAGTGCTTGCCGTAGAGCCCGAGCCAGCGATCGAAGAGCTGCCGCACGTGCGCGCGTCCCTCGGGCGACTCGAGCAGTCGGCGCGCGTGCAGCTCGCGCTCGCTCTCCTCGAAGATGGCCTCCGACTCCGCGCTCTCGAGCAGCGCCTCGTCGGGCGGCGCACCCGTCACCGCATAGCTCAGCCGCGCGGCGACCGAGTACGCGCTCATCCGCACGCGCTCGCCGGCGCCCTCGCGGTCGATCACCCGATGCGTCAGCTCGGGATCGTTCAGCATCGCGGTGAGCAGCACCTCGACGCGATCGCGCGCGTCGACGATCCCCTCGTCGTCGGCGCCGAACGTCGACACGTACGCCGCGATCTCCTCGTCGCGCAGAGGGCGCTTGAGCACCCGGCGTCCGAAGCTCGCGACGAAGCCGAGCACACACTCGCTCGTCGGGCTCGCCTCGAGCATGCACGGCGGCGCGATCGCGCCGAGGGCCGCGTCGTCGCGCGAGACCAATTCCGCGACGCGCGAGGTGACCTCGAAGATCGCATCGACGTGCGCCTGCGTCGTCGCGGCCTCGAACTCCGCGGGCGAGTGGCGCGTCGGATCGAGCGGGACCGAGTCGATCCACACCGACGCCTCGGCGATCACGTCCGCGGGGAAGAGCGCGCGCAGCGTCTGCGTGAGCTCGTGCCGCGAGAGCCGGCGGAGCGAGCCGTCCGCCGTCGCCGCGTCGGCGTCCTCGCACGTGACCGCGCCTGGCCCGAGCGGCAGCTCGTCGGGATGCGTCGGTCCGTCGCGCGGACCGGCGGCGGCGTCACCGATCGTGCCGGTGCAGGCGCTCGCCAGCGATGACGCGACCGCGAGGAGCAGTGAGAGGGCTGTCCGGCATTGCATCACGCATTCATGTACCGCGTGCCGCCGAGCAGCAGCGTTACTCCGGTTGCGCGATTCGCACGCGAGCGAGAGAACCGAACGGAGGAGGAGGGATTCGAACCCCCGGTAGACGTCAGCCTACGGCGGTTTTCAAAACCGCTGCCTTAGACCACTCGGCCACTCCTCCGAGGTCTCGGATGCTAGAGCAACCGCGGGAGCGACGCCAACACGGGGATCTCGACGCGATCGCGATCAACGCGCGCGTCGATAGGGGATCGAGAAGCGCACGGGGGCCGGCAGTCGGCTCGACTGGATCACTGCCTGGAGCGTCAGCGTGCTGCCGTCGGCGGAAGGGGTGAACGTGCTCCAGCGGCGGCCCTCCGGCGTCGTGAAGACCTGCTCCAGACGGCCGTCGCGGAAGTGCTGCACGACCTGCATCGTGTCTCCGTCCGTCCCGGGCACTCGCACGGTCCTCGGATGACCCGGCGTCGTCGTGTACTGCGACGTGTCGAACTCCACCGAGACGCGCTCCGGCGTCGCCGCGATCTCGATCTCTCGGCTCACCGGCGTGCGGTCGCGCAGCCTGCCGGCCGCGATCGAGTCGACCAGCGGCGGCATGCCCTCGACCGCCGTGGCGATGCCCTGCTCGATGCGAGCGCGGTAAGCGATCGGTGAACCGCATGCGTGAGGCTCTTGCCTCGGCGTACGATCTCGCTCAGCGCGACGTGGCGATCTTCGCGGAGTCGGGGGCGGTCTCGCGCCAGATCGGCGGCAGTAGCTCGTGGAG
>JALYRN010000367.1 GCA_030855295.1 Myxococcota bacterium
GTAGCGCACCCACCACGGATCAGGCAGCTCGATCGGCCCGCGGATGTCGCGGATGTCGCCCTCGCCGAAGTCGATCGGCGGCGGCGCGGACGCGCTCGGGGCGTCGGGCGGGCTCGCCTGCGCGCTCGCCGTCACCGGCGCGAGCGCGAGCATGCCCGCGACGACCACGGCAGAACCGAACGCTCGACATCTCCTCATCGCGGCCTCCTCTGCCGGGATCGAAAGAACCCGACCAGCGCGGGCACGTACGAGCCGCCCGTCTCGATCTCGAGCGACTCCACCCGCGCGCGTCGGAACAGCTCTTCGAGCTCCGCTCGACGCCGCACCGCCTGCGCGCCGAACGCGTCACGCACCCGCCGGCGCGAGGTATCGAGCTCCACGAGCTCTCCGGTCTCGGCGTCCTCGAGGACGATCGTGCCGACGTCGGGCAGCTCCTCTTCGCGGCGGTCCCGGACGCGCAGCGCGATCAGGTCGTGGCGCAGCGAGGTCCGCGTCATCGCGTGCCGCAGGCGCTCGATCGCCGGCGCACGCTCGCCGTTCGTCTGGAAGTCGCTGATCAAGAACGTGACGCTGCGACGGCGCGACACCGAGCCCGCGAAGTCGAGCGCCGCCGCGATGTCGGTGCCCTCGCCCTCGGGCTCGCACGTCAGGATCTCCGAGATCACCTGGAGCACGTGCCCGCGCCCCTTCTTCGGCGGCACGAACTTCTCGACGCGATCCGAGAACAGGATCGCGCCGACCTTGTCGCCGTTCCGGATCGCGCTGAACGCGAGCACGCTCGCGACCTCGGCGGCGAGCTCGCGCTTCGTCTGCGCGGTCGAGCCGAACTCACCCGACGCGCTGACGTCGACGAGCAGCACGAGCTGGAGCTCGCGCTCCTCGGTGAACTCCTTCACGAACGGGCGCCCGGCGCGCGCCGTCACGTTCCAGTCGATCGAGCGGACCTCGTCGCCGGGCACGTACTCGCGCACCGTCTCGAAGTCGATCCCGCGCCCACGGAAGACCGACCGGTACTGCCCGGCGAACGTCTCGTCGACGAGCCGATGCGTCCGGATCTCGATCTCTCGCACCTTGCGCAGGACCTGCGCGACGCGCGGATCGACCGCGTTCCCGAGGAGCGACGCCTCCATCAGGGCACCGCGAGCGTCGAGAGGATCTTCGTCAGCACGTCCTCCGAGCGGATGCCCTGCGCCTCCGCGTCGTACGTCAGCGCGACGCGGTGGCGGAGCACGTCGAACGCGACAGCCTTGATGTCCTGCGGCGTCACGTACCCGCGCCCCTGGAGGAACGCCCAGGCCTTGGCCGACAGCGTCAGCGCGATCGTCGCGCGCGGCGATCCGCCGTAGCGCACCAGGTGATCGAGCTCGAGGCCGATCTCGCTGGGCTTGCGCGTCGCGCGCACCAGCGCGACCACGTAGTCGCGGAGTCGATCGTCGACGCGGATCGAATCGACCACCTGCCGCGCGCTCATCAGCTCGGGCAGCGACACCACGCGATCGACATCGAGGCGCGGCGCGCTCGTCGCCATCGCGTCGAGGATCGCGCGCTCCTCGGCCGCGCTCGGGTAGCCGACCACGACCTTCATCAGGAAGCGATCGATCTGCGCCTCGGGCAGCGTGTACGTGCCCTCCTGCTCGACCGGGTTCTGCGTCGCCATCACGAGGAACGGCTGCGGCAGCGCGAAGCTCTCCTCGCCGATCGTGACCTGGCGCTCCTGCATCGCCTCGAGCAGCGCGCTCTGCACCTTCGCCGACGCGCGGTTGATCTCGTCCGCGAGCACGAAGTTCGCGAACACCGGGCCGTGCTTGGTCACGAACGAGCCGTCGTGCGGCCGGTACACCAGCGTGCCGACGATGTCGGCCGGCAGCATGTCGGGCGTGAACTGGATGCGCGCGAACCGCGCGTCGACCGCCTGCGCGAGAGTCTTCAGCGAGAGGGTCTTCGCGAGCCCCGGAAGGCCCTCGACCAGCACGTGCCCGCCGGTCAAGACCGCGACGAGCAGCCGGTCCACCAGGTGCTTCTGTCCGACGACCACGCGCGCGAGCTGCTCGCGCAGCGCGCTCACCCAGATCGAGTTGTCCGCGACGGCCTGCTGCAGCGCGGCGACGAGGACGCTCTCGGTGCCGCGCGGCGCGCGGGCGTGAGCGCCGGTGGGGGGGCTGCCCGTGAAGGGCTGGGAACGGTCGGGGAGCATCGAGTCGGTCTCCTTCCGCGGCTCCGTCGCCGCGAAGAAGACTCTGTGGGCTCGACCCTTCACCAACCTGAGCGCAACGTGACAAATCGGAAAGGCGCGCTGATTTGCTCGGCTCGCGCGCTCTGGTCGCTCCCGCCCGCGCCCTCCCGGGCGAGCGCTCCTGTCAGGTCACGCCAGCTCGAAATCCTTGCAGAACACGACGCGCGCGTCGTCGGCGGGGCCCTCCGGGCGACGGTGCTCGGCCGTCGGGAAGCCGTGCGCGCATGCGCCGAGCGCCTCGTCGAAGAGCGCGCAGTCCTCGCAGTAGAGGCGCAGCGCGTAGCGCTGGCGCTCGTCACGGAACCGCTGGTCGACCTCGAGCTTCACCCTCGGGGAAGGGCTAGCAAGCGCTCTCGAGCTTGTCGACGCGGCGGACGTGCCGTCCGCCCTCGAACTCCTGCGCCAGGAACGCCTCGAGGATCTCGATGCCCAGCCCCGGCCCGACCACCCGTGCCCCCATGCACAGCACGTTCGCGTCGTTGTGGCGCCGCGCCATGGCCGCGCTGTAGGGCTCGCTGCAGACCACCGCGCGGATGCCCGCGTGCTTGTTGGCGGCGATCGCCATCCCGACGCCGCTGCCGCAGATCAGCACCGCGAACCGATGCTTCCCCTCGAGCACGAGCGCCGACGCGCGGTGCGCGTAGTCGGGATAGTCGACCGACGCGCCGTCGAAGGTGCCGAGATCCTCGACCTCGCGCCCCGCCTCGCGCAGCGCGGTCACGACCTCGTCCTTGAGGGGAAGGCCCGCATGGTCGCAGGCGACGACGATCGAGTTCGACATGGTGAGAGAAGCTCCTCGCAAAGCGCGTACCGGCTACGGTGCGCCGCTCCGTGCCTCAGTTCAACGCCGCGTCGATCTTCAGTGACGGCCCAGCGCGAGGGTCACGTTGGTCCCGCCGAAGCCGAAGCTGTTCGACAGCACGACGTCGAGCTTCCGGTGCCGGGCCTCGCCGGGCACCAGGTCCATGCCCTGCGCCTCGTCGTCCGGATCGTCGAAGTTGATCGTCGGCGGGACCGCTCCGTCGCGCAGCGTCAGCGCGGCGAACACCGCCTCGATGCCGCCCGCCGCGCCGAGCAGGTGCCCGGTCATGCTCTTGGTCGCCGAGATCCACACGCCGTTCGCGTCGTTCTTCGCGAGCGCGCGATCGCCGAACACGCGCTTGAGCGCCTGCAGCTCCTGCTTGTCGCCGGTCGGCGTGCTGGTCGCGTGCGCGTTGATGTAGCTGACGCGCTCGAGATCGATCTTGCCGTCGCGGAGCGCGTTCTTCATCGCACGCTGCGCGCCCTCGCCCTCGGGCGCGGGCTGCGTCAGGTGGTACGCGTCGCTGGTCGCGCCGTAGCCGAGCACCTCGCAGAGGATGTTCGCGCCGCGCGCCATCGCGCGCTCGCGCTCCTCGAGGATCATCGCGCCCGCGCCCTCGGCGATCACGAACCCGTCGCGGTTCTTGTCGAAGGGACGGCTCGCCTTCTCCGGCTCGTCGTTGCGCTCGCTCAGCGCCCGCATCGACGTGAAGCCGCCCACGCCGAGCCCCGAGATCGTGCTCTCCGCGCCGCCCGCGACCGCGACGTCGATGTCGCCCCGCTGGATCCACCGGAACGCCTCGCCGACCGCGTGCGCGCCCGACGAGCACGCGCTGGTCGTCGTGTAGTTCGGGCCCTTGAACCCGTAGCGCATCGAGACCTGGCCCGGCGCGAGGTTCGAGATCGCCGCAGGGATGAAGTACGGCGAGATGCGGCGCGGTCCCTTCTGGACCAGCGTCTGGTTCATCTCCTCGATCAGCCCGAGGCCGCCGAGGCCGACCCCCAGGAAGGTGCCGACGCGCTCGAGCTCCTCCTCGGAGAGCGGCTTGGTGACCAGCCCCGAGTCGTCGACCGCCTGCACGCTCGCGCCCATCGCGAGATGGATGAATCGCGCGCCCTCGCGGAGCCGCTTCTTCTCGAAGTACTTCTCGGCCTCGAAATCGCGGCACTCCCCGGCGATGCGCGACGGGAACGCGCTCGCGTCGAAGCGCGTGATCGGGCCGATGCCGCTGCGTCCTGCCAGCAGCGCCTGCCACGTCGTCGCGGTGTCCGCTCCACAGGGGCTCACCGCGCCCACGCCCGTGACGACCACCCTACGCATGCGTTCCACCTCTCCGAGCATCGAGATGGGGCTCGGCCGACGATGCAGCCAGCCCCCACCCGAGTGCCACGGGATCCTAGAGGATCACTTCTTCGAGCGCGCCGAGATGTAGCTGACCGCGTCGCCGACGGTCCGGATCTTCTCCGTGTCCTCGTCCGGGATGTCGATCTCGAATTGCTCTTCGAACGCCAGCACCAGCTCGACGATCGCGAGCGAATCAGCCCCGAGGTCGTCGATGAACTGCGACTCCGGCTTGATCTGCGCGACGTCGACGTCGAGCTGCTGCGAGACGATCTCCTTGACCTTGTCCCCGATCTCCATATCCCGGTCCTCTCTATGCTCTCTCCCGTGGATCGCGCGCGATCTCCACGGATCGATCAGACGTACATCCCGCCGTTGACTCGGATCACCTGGCCCGTGACGTACGACGCCTCGTCGCTCGCCAGGAACACCACGGCCGCGGCCACTTCCTCTGCCGTGCCCTGCCGCCCCAGCGGCGTCTGGGCCACGATCGACTGCTTCGCCTGCTCGGGCAGGCTCGCGGTCATGTCGGTCTCGATGAAGCCGGGCGCGACCGCATTGACGGTCACGCCGCGCGATGCGTACTCCCGAGCGAGCGTCTTCGTCAACCCGATCAGCGCCGCCTTCGACGCCGAGTAGACCGCCTGCCCCGGATTGCCCGACTCCGCGACCACGCTCGAGAGGTTGATGATCCGCCCGCGGCGCGCCTTCATCATGGGACGCATCGCCGCCTTGCAGCACCAGAGCGAGCCCGCGACGTTCGTCGCGAAGGTCTTCTCGAGCTCCTCGGGCTTGATGCGGATCAGCAGCTGATCCATCGCGATCCCGGCGTTGTTCACGAGCACGTCGAGGCGGCCCTTGCGCTTGACCACGTCGGTTACGGCGGCGTCGCACGCGTCGGCGTCGGCCACGTCGAAGCGCACGATCTCGCCCTCGCTGCCGGCTTGGCGCACGAGCTCGAGGGTCTGCGCCGCGGCGACCTCGTTGCCGGCGTAGTTGATCACCACGTACGCGCGCTGCTTCGCGAGCGCGACGCAGATCGCGCGACCGATGCCGCGCGAACCGCCGGTGACCAGCGCCACCTTCTCTGCGAGATCGAACACGCCCCCTCCGCTCTCTGTGGCCTGGACCGTTCGGCTCTCTCGGATGGAGAGAGCCCGTGGCTCAGCCCTCGGTCTCGGCCTCGCCCTTCTCCTTGATCGTCCGACCGCCGTACTGACCGCAGGCGTCGCACACGCGGTGCGGCACGGTCATCGCGCCGCAGTTGGCGCACGGGATGATGGTCGGAGCGGCGACCTTGTCGTGGTTCGCACGACGCATGTTTCGCTTGGAACGGGTGGTACGGCGCTTCGGAACGGCCACGGGATCCTCCTCGAGCGAGCTCCTACGAGGAGCTCTTCTACTTCCGAGCTCCTACGAGGAGCTCTTCTTCTTCGTCTTGTCCATCAGGTCGAGCAGCGGCGCGAGGCGCGGATCGACCCGCTTGCCCTCGTGCGTCGGGGCTTCCGAGAGATCGGCGGGACCGCGCACCTCGGGCGGGACCTCGATGCCCTCGCACGTCTGCTTGCACAGCGTCTGCATCGGGACCTCGAGCAGCACGTGCTCGCGGACCAGCGCGTCGAGCGCGATCGTGTCGCCGGTGAAGAACTCGCTGTCGAGCTCCTCCGGCGTGAGCTCTTCCTCGTCGACGGGAAGACGGAACGCATCACCGCGCGCGCTGAAGAGCACCGTGAGCTCGGTGTCGACCGGGACCGTCGCCTCGGCGAGGCAGCGCGCGCACTCCGCGATCAGCCGGGTGCGCACGCGGCCGCGGACGAGCACGTCCTCGCCCGACTTCTCGGCGAACACCGAGACGGCGCCGGGATCGGCCGCCGGATCGGCGCGCAGCGGCTCGCTCTGGCCCGACGAGTTCGGCGCGCTGCCGTCGGTCGGCGCGAACGCCTCGCGCAAGGCGCCGTCGAGCCACGCGGACGTCAGCACGAACTCGTACTGCTTCCCGCCCGACTCGAGCTCCGGCACCTTGATCTCGAATTCGGACATGATTCCCGACAGCGGACGCACGAGCGCAAGCGCGCTGGGCCCGCGAAAAGGGCGCTAGGTATAGACGGGGGCCCCTATGTGTCAAGGACTGCCTTCGAGCGCCGCGACGCCGCCCAGTCCGAGCACCAAGAGCATCGCTCCGCTCGGCGCGTGGGAGCCGTCCGCGCGCACCATGGCGGGGCCCGCGATCACCGGCGCCACTGCCTGGATCGAGGCGCCCTCGCCCAGGAGGCGGCCCGCCTGCGCCTCGGGCCACGCGAGCAG
>JALYRN010000016.1 GCA_030855295.1 Myxococcota bacterium
GCGCACGCAGGACGCGCTCTCGGCGGGCGACGACGTGGAGCGTGGGCTCGTGCTCTGGGCATCGCTCCAGGGTGTCGCGCAGACGCGGAAGCTCGAGCGCTGGGCGTTCCCCGGGCTCGACGCCGATCGACTGGCGGAGCGGCTCGCGCTGACGCTGTTCGTCGGCTGGGGCGCCGAGCCGTCGCGGGCGCGCGAGGCGCTCGCGCGAGCGCACGAGATCGGGCGAGCCGATCGATCGTGAACGGAAGCGAGCGGAGCGGGCGAGCCGATCGATCGGCGGGGCGCCCATGAGGAGGACGAGATGATCGCTTGGGGGATCGGGTTCGCCGGGGGCGTGCTGGGCTGGACGCTGCTCGAGTACGCGCTGCATCGATGGGCGTTCCATCGCTCGGCGCTGGGACGCTGGGCGGCGCGCGGGCACCTGAAGCACCACGCGCGCCCCGAGTACTTCTACGCGCTCGCCGGGAAGGTCGCGCTCGCGTCGGTGGTGCTCGCGCCGATCGTGCTCGTGTCCGTGCTCGCGATGGGCGCGTCGCTGGGCGCCAGCATCCCGCTCGGCATCCTCGCGGGCTGGCTCGTCTACGAGGTGATCCACCGCCGCATCCACGTCGCCGCCCCGCTCGGGCGCTACGGGCGATGGGCGCGCCGGCACCACCTCCATCACCACTTCGGCCGCGCGGACCGCAACTTCGGCGTGACCACGCCGCTCTGGGATCTCGTGCTCGGAACGTCGTCCGCCCGCGGCGTCGTCCGCGTGCCGCGCCAGCACGCGCCGAAGTTCCCCTGGCTGCTCGACACAGCCGCGCGGGACGTGGCGCCGCGCGTCGCGCCGGCGTTCGCGACGGAGTACCGGATCGTCTGAGGAAATCGGGTATACGATCGCCGCGTGACGAGCGACGACGAGCTGCCCTCCACGACCGCTGGCGCCCGCGGGCGCGCCAGCGTGCCGAGCGCCACCGACAGCGAGATCGTCACGCGCATCGACACGTCGCGCACCGGCTCGAGCCCCGAGGACGTCGAGCAGATCGTGCGCGAGGTGCAGGAGGCGACGCACGACCGCCACGCGCGCATCACGACGATCGGCTCGGGCGGTATGGGCGAGGTCGATCTGGTGTCCGATCGCGCGCTGCAGCGGCGCGCGGTGTTGAAGCGCATCCACCAGCACCTCGCGACCGATCCGCGCACCGTGCGGATGTTCGTCCGCGAGGCGCAGATCACCGGTCAGCTCGAGCACCCGAACATCGTCCCCGTGCACGATCTCGGGGTCGACGGCGAGCGCGCGCTCTACTTCACGATGAAGCTCGTCGAGGGGCGCACGCTCGAGCGCATCGTTCGAGATCTACCGGACCCCCCGCTCGAGCACGCGACGCTGATCGAGCTGCTCGAGATCGTGATCAAGATGTGTGATGCGCTCGCGTTCGCGCACAGCCGCGGGATCATCCACTGCGACGTGAAGCCCGCGAACGTGATGGTCGGCGATTTCGGCGAGGTGTACCTGATGGACTGGGGCGTCGCGCGGCGCGCCAGCGGCGAGGAGAGCAAGCCGGCGGTCGAGAGCGGCGATGCTGCGGGGCCGGTGCTGATCGGCACTGCGTCGTTCATGGCGCCCGAGCAGGCACTCGGGAAGAACGAGTCGCTCGACGAGCGCACCGACGTGTTCGCGGTCGGCGCCATCCTCTACCACCTGCTCGCGCGGCGCGCGCCGTTCACCGGCGAGCACTTCTGGGCGATCATCGCGAAGGCGCAGGCGTGCGCGCACCCGCCGCTCGAGGAGGTGGCGCTCGGGCCGCTGCCGCGCGCGCTCGCGCGGATCGTGGCGCAGGCGATGTCGCCCGAGCCCGCCGATCGCTTCGCCAGCGTCGCCGCGCTCCAGTCCGAGCTCGTCCGCTTCGTGCGTGGCGGCGACTCCTTCCCCCAGGCGAGCTTCGTGGCGGGCGAGTCGATCGTGCGCGAGGGTGAGTCGGGCGACGCCGCCTACATCATCAAGAGCGGCCGCTGCCGCGTCACCAAGACCATCGACGGCACGCCCACCATCCTGCGCGAGATGGGCCCCGGCGACGTCTTCGGCGAGATGGCGATCCTCGCCCCCGGCCCCCGCACCGCGACCGTCACCGCGATCGAGCCCACCAGCGTCCACATCGTCACCGCCGAGACCCTCGACGCCGAGGTCGACGCCATGAAGCCCTGGATGGGCGCCTTCGTCCGCACCCTCGCCCAGCGCTTCCGCGAGCGCGAAGACACCACCCCCCGCGACCCCAAGCCCTGACGCCGAGCCGCGCCGCGCGGTTCTCAGCGCTTGCGGTTGCGGCTCTGGCCGCGCTCTTTCTCGCGCTGTTTCTTCTCGGCCTTGCGGGCTCTCGCCTTCGGTGAGCGTGCGCCCTCGTCGGTGCCCTTGATCGAGCAGATCGGCCAGAGGCGGTGCTCGATGTCGGCGAGGCCG
The DNA here is from genome assembly GCA_030855295.1 of Myxococcota bacterium. Lineage (GTDB taxonomy): Bacteria > Myxococcota_A > Polyangia > Polyangiales > Sandaracinaceae > Sandaracinus. The sequence continues at coordinate 2,441 of JALYRN010000016.1, forward strand.
GCGGCGAGGATCGCTGACACGACCTCGTCGCTCGACTTGTAGCAAGCGGACGCTTCGTCGAGCGGCACGCGGCCGTCGAGGTTCACGAGGATGCCGTCGCGGCGGTACTGCTCGTCGACCTTCTGCTGGTCGAGCGTGCGGTTCGCCTCGCCGCGCGAGAGGCGCCGGCCCGCGCCGTGGTTGACGCTGTACGCGCTCTTCACCGCCGCCGCGCGCGGCCGGAGGATGTAGCTCCAGTCGCGGTTGCTCCCGGGGATCAGCACCGGGTGCCCGGTCGTCTCCCACTGCGTGCCCGCGAGCGCGGGATGAGCCGCCGGGAACGCGCGCGTCGCGCCCTTGCGGTGCGCCCACACGTCGCCGAAGTCGGGATGCGTCTCGGCCTGCACCAGGTTGTGGCTGATCTCGTAGACGAGCTCGAGGTCCTCGCGGAACACGCGACGGAACGCCTCGGCGACCGCCTCGAAGAGGACGAGCCGGTTCACGATCGCGAAGTTGCCGCCGGCCGCGACCGCATCGAGGTAGTCGCGATGGTGCGCGCTCTCCGGCGTGAAGAAGCCGAGGTCGATGTCGCGCTGCTCGGGATGCTCGGCGCGCGCGAGCTCGAAGTAGTTGGTCGCGAGCCCGTGGCCGAAGCCGCGGCTGCCGGTGTGCACCTGCACGAACAGCGTGCTGGTCTGCTCGCTGCGCTGCAGCTCGATGAAGTGGTTGCCGCCGCCGAGCGTGCCGAGCTGCGCGAGCCCGCGCTCGGGCCTGCCCTTGCCGCCCCACGGGATCGACCAGCCGTCGTCGACGGGGATGCGCTGGCGCTCCGCCTTCTGCCGATCGATGCGCGCGCCGTACTTCGCCACGTAGTGCTCGGCGCCGCCGCGCACGATCTCCTCGAGCGCGCGCTGCGACAGCGACCCGAAGCGCATCGACGTGCCGCCCGCGCCGAGCGCGACGCGCTCCATCACCTCGCGGTTGAAGTCGAGCATGCGGTCGGGCGTCGCCGCGTCGGCGGGCACCTCGCTCTTCGCGCTCATCATCCCGCAGCCGATGTCGAAGCCCACCGGCCCCATCGCGACCGCGCCCTCCTCGCGGTCGGTCAGGATCACGCACCCGACCGGCACGCCGTAGCCGACGTGCACGTCCGGCGTGATCACGACGCAGCGCACGCCGGGGAAGCGCGTCGCCGCGACGATCTGTCGGTACACGTCGAGCTCGCAGTCGCGCAGCAGCGCCTCGCTCAGGAAGAGACGCACCGGGACGCCGGCGACGTCTTCCGTCTCGAGGTGGAAGTAGCCGTCGTCCGCGTCCCAGCGACAGAAGCGCTTCCAGTCCCCCGCGCGCGCCAGGCCGCCGCTCGCCTCTACGTTCCGATTCGTCATCGACGCGAGCAGCTTCGCACGCTCTCACATCGCGAGACGACAGGTCGTGATCGCCTGGGCCGTGCACGCGCCGGCGTCGACGGTGCGGAAGCACGCGTCGTACTGGAGCAGCTCGGCGTCGCATCCCTCGGCGCACGCGAGCAGCGCGAGCCCCTCCAGCGACGCACAGCGCGTCTCCTCGCGCGCGCAGCACGCGTACGCGTCCCACGCGTCCTGGCATCCGAGCGCGTTCGCGCAGGAGACGAAGGTCTGGTTGACGCACACGCTGCACTCGGCCTCGCGCGCGATGCACTCGTCCGGGCACGTGGGATCGGTCATCGGACACGCGGCGATGCACGCGCGTGTGGCGGCAGAGCAGCCCACGCCCTCGTACGGTGCGACCACGTCGCCACACGCCGGGCTCCCCGCGTCGGCCATCGGCGCACTTCCGCCGTCGGACGTCGGTGTCGCCGCGTCCATGCCGCCCCCGTCCTCGACGCTTCCGTCGAGCGGGACGAGCGCGCCGTCGGGCAGGACCTCGACCTGTCGCACGCGCGACTCGTAGCAGCCCACGGTGAGGCACGCGCTCCCCAGGAGCGCGGCGATGGCGAGTCGGCGAGTCTTCATCTCGACGATCTCGACGCACACACCGGGCCAGCTCGGATGTCGCCGCCAGAAAAAGGTGCGCGCGCGTCGAGGGCCAGGCCCTCGCGCGCGCGCTCGGTGTGTCGGGAATGCGATCCGTGCTCTCGATCAGACACGCCGATCGGTGTGCGAGCCCATCTTCGCGCGTCCGCGATCGAACGCGTGCCGCACGGCGCCCTTCACGCGTTCCCACGTGCCGGGCTCCTTCGCCTCCCACGAGGTCCGCGCATCGCGCTCCACCGCGTTCCAGTCACGCGACGCGTAGCGGCGATCGCTGCTCATCTCGTGGCCCATGCGGTACGCCGGCTCGTAGCTCTCCCAGCGCGCGCCCTGCGTGCTCCCGTAGTTGCTGTCGTAGTGCTTGCGCAGCTCCCTCGACTCGGTGTCCCAACCGCTGCTGGTGCGCTGACCGCCGCGGATCGGCTCGATCTCGACCTCGGTGCGCCGGACGGTGTCGCCGACGGTCTCGGTGTGCTGCTCGACCTCCTTGCCGACGCGCACCTCTTCTACGACGCGCGCGGTCTTGCCGACGACGGCCTGCTCGGCGCGCTCCGTCAGCTCGATCGTGTTGTCGCGCGCAGCGGCGGCGAGATCCTTCTCGGTCGCGGCGCGATCGACGGGACGGCGCTCGACGTTGACGTGCTCCTCGCGCAGCGTCACCTGCTCCTGCACGGGCTTCTCGACCATGTGCGTGAAGATCCGTACGCCGCCGCTGGTCTCTGCCTCGCGCTTGCCGACGACGAGCTGCTCCTCGACGACGGGGATCACCTGCTCGGTGCCGGTCGCGCCCTTGGTCGTGGCCTTGGCGCCCTTCGCCTTCGCGCCGACGCTCCACGGCTCGATGCCCTTCATGATCGCGGCGGCCTCGTCCGCGCGCGCATCGCTCGCCTTGAGCGTGATCAGCGTCGCGCCGTTCTTGATCGCGTCGGAGTAGACCTCCGCATCACGATCCGGCACGCCGATGTGGGTCAGCGCGGTCGTCGAGCCCTCGAGTCGGTTGCTCCGCGTCTCGATGTCGCCGCGGGAGAACCCCGCCTGATCCAGCTCCTTCACCACCCGATCCGCGTTCGTGCGGTCGAACAGTCCTACTACAGTCTTCGCCATGTTCTTCTCCTCTGGTGTTCGTCTCTGTTTCAGCTCTTCGTCGTGCTTCCGTCGCTCCCGTCCAGCGCCACGCGCTCGATGTCGACGTCCTCGCGACGCAACGTGACCTGCTGCGTGGCGCCCTCTTGCGGCACGAGCGTCTTGCGGATGCGCAGCTCCTCGCGGACGAGCAGTCGCTTCTCGACGACCAGCACCTCCTCGAGCAGCGGCACCACCAGCGCGTCGCCTTCCGTGCGATTGCCCGGCGGCGAATCGACGTACTGGTTCACGGCGACACGCTCGACCGTGATCTCCTCGCGTGCGAGCTGCGGCGTGACCTCCTCGACACGCTCGCTCACCCGCTTGGAGATGCGTACTCGCGCGACGTCGACGATCGTCTTGGCGACGTCGACCTGCTCCGCGATGACGGGGATCACCGCCGCGCTCGCGACCGCGCCGAGCTCGGCCCGCGACAGCGGCAGTCGGTACGACCCGTCGGCCATCGGCCTGAGCACGTCGACAGGGAGCACGACGCGCGTGCCCTCCTCGAGCTCGACCGTCGCCTGCGCGCCGGCCTCACTCGAGAGCGGCGTGATCAGCCGACCTCGCAGGCCGTCGTTTCCTTCGACCCTCGGACCGGCGCGGTCCTGCGCGTGCGCTTCCATCGTCGGCTCCGTTGCCGGCGCGCTCAGAAGAGCAGCGCCAGCAGGATCACCACCGCGATGGCGGCGATGATCAGCCCGATGATCATCGCCATGTTGTTCTTGTTGCCAGCCGGGCGGTCGTAGATGCGGCCGCGCTGATCACGGCTCGGGATCGACGACGTGCTGGGATTGGTATCGAGATTGGCCATGTCCCTTTTTCTAGACATCAGGCCCCGCGTTCCAACCCTCCGACGCGAAGAATTTCCCGATAAATGTCGTAGAAATCGGTCTGGTCGCCGCCATGACGAAAGGCCCCGCGGCGATGCGCCGCGAGGCCTCTGGAACGTATCATCGTGCCGCAGGTGATTCCTGCAGCGGCACTGCGCTAGGCAGCGCCCGCGAGCCGCGCTCAGGCGCCCGCGCCGCCTTCGGCCTTCGCCTCGAGCCGCGCGTGGCACCAGTCGATCTGGCGCTGCAGCTCCTCGTAGCGCGGCCCTTCGTAGCGCTCGCCGTAGGAGGCGAGCTCCTTCTCCGCGTCGGCGAGCTCGGTCTGCACCGCGGCCGTGTCGATCTGCTGCGGCTGCGCGAACACGTCGCAGAGCAGCAGCACCTTCTCGGGCCCCGCCTCGACGAAGCCCGCGCCGACCGCTGCGACGTGCTCCTTGCCCTGCACGCGATACTTCAGCACGCCGGGCTTGAGCGCCGCGAGCAGCGGGAGGTGGCCCGCGAACACGCCGAACTCACCGTGCACGCTGGGCGCGGCGACGCTCTCCGCCTCGGTGCGCAGCACCAGGCCGAGCGGCGTCGCCACCTCGAGGGTCAGGATCTCGGAGAGAGCAGCCATCGCCGCATCACTCCTTCATCTTTTCAGCGGCCGCCTTCACTTCGTCGATGTTCCCCTTGAGGTAGAACGCCTGCTCGGGGATGTGATCGAGCGCGCCGCTCAGGATCTCTTCGAAGCCGACGATCGACTCCTCGAGCGTCACGTACTTGCCCTCGAAGCCGGTGAACTGCTGCGCGACGAAGAAGGGCTGGCTCAGGAACTTCTGCATCTTGCGGGCGCGGTCGACCGTCATGCGGTCGTCCTCGCTCAGCTCGTCCATGCCGAGGATGGCGATGATGTCCTGCAGGTCCTTGTACTTCTGCAGCGTCTGCTGGATCTGGCGCGCGATGTTGTAGTGGCGCTCGCCGATGATGCCGGGCGAGAGCATCGTGCTGGTCGAGTCGAGGGGATCGACGGCCGGGTAGATGCCGAGCGCCGCGATGTCGCGCGACAGGACGGTGGTCGCGTCCAGGTGGGCGAACGCCGTCGCGGGCGCCGGGTCCGTGAGGTCGTCGGCGGGGACGTAGATCGCCTGCACCGAGGTGATCGAGCCCTTGTTCGTCGACGTGATGCGCTCCTGCAGCTGGCCCATCTCGGTCGACAGCGTCGGCTGGTAGCCGACGGCGCTCGGGATGCGGCCGAGGAGCGCCGACACTTCCGAGCCCGCCTGCGTGAAGCGGAAGATGTTGTCGACGAAGAGCAGCACGTCCTGGCCCTGATCGTCGCGGAAGTACTCCGCGACCGTCAGCGCCGAGAGCGCGACGCGGGCGCGCGCGCCGGGCGGCTCGTTCATCTGCCCGTAGATCAGCGCGGCCTTGCTGATGACCGGCGTGACGCCGTCGGCCAGCATCGACTCCGTCATCTCGATCTTGAGGTCGGTGCCCTCGCGCGTGCGCTCACCGACGCCCGCGAAGCACGACACGCCGCCGTGCGCCTTCGCGACGTTGTTGATCAGCTCCATGATCAGCACGGTCTTGCCGACGCCGGCGCCGCCGAAGAGGCCGATCTTGCCGCCCTTCCGGTAGGGCGCGAGCAGGTCGATGACCTTGATGCCGGTCTCGAAGATCTCGACCTTGGTGCTCTGGTCGGTGAAGAGCGGCGCCGCGCGGTGGATCGGCATGCGCTTCTTGGCGTCGACGCGCGGCCCGCCGTCGACCGGCTCGCCGACGACGTTGAGGATGCGCCCGAGGCACTCGGGACCGACCGGCATCATGATCGGGAGGCCGGTGTTCTTCACCGCCTGACCGCGCACGAGACCGTCGGTGGTGTCCATCGCGACCGCGCGGACGGTGCCCTCGCCGAGGTGCTGGGCGACCTCGAGGACGAGGTTGTCGGCCTCGGCGTTGATCGCCGCGTTGGTCACGCGCAGCGCGGTGAGGATCTCCGGCAGGGTGCCCGGCGGGAACTCGACGTCGACGACAGGTCCGATCACCTGCGTGATGCGACCCAGGGAAGCAGCTTCGGCCATGATTGCTCTGGTTCTCCCGGCCTTCTGGAGAGGCCCGAAATCTTGCGCTTTTCAGGGCGTGTTGGGCCCTGCGCGGCGCGCGCCGTCTAGCATGCGACGAAAGTGGGGTCAACGGAGGGCCCCGCCCAGGTATCCTCGCGCCCGATGGATCTCGGCTCCTACGATCTGGGTGGCTTCCACGACGAGATGTTCGAGGCCGACGGCTCGCCGCGGCCGGGCTGCGATCCCTTCGTGCAGCGGATCGCGCAGCTCGACGACCAGGAGATCATCAAGCGACAGCGCGCCGCCGAGCGCGCGATGCTGACGCTCGGGATCACGTTCCAGGTCTACGGGCACGACGAGGGGACCGAGAAGATCTTCCCCTTCGACGTGGTGCCGCGGATCGTCACCGCCGACGAGTGGACGCTGGTCGAGCGCGGCCTCGAGCAGCGCATCACGGCCCTCAACCTGTTCGTCGCGGACCTCTACGGCGAGCAGAAGATCCTGCGCGATGGGATCGTGCCACGCGACGTGATCGAGAGCGGCAAGGGGTACCTGCCGGCGTGCCGTGGGGTGACGCCGCCGCGCGGCGTGTGGATCCACGTCACGGGCACCGATTTGGTGCGCGACGCGAGCGGCAGCTTCCACGTGCTCGAGGACAACCTGCGCTGCCCGAGCGGCGTCAGCTACGTGCTCGAGAACCGCGCGGTCATGAAGCGCACGTTCCCGCACGTGTTCGAGGCCTCGAAGGTGCGCGCGGTCGACGAGTACCCGGGGCGCCTGCGCGCGACGCTCGAGGCGATGGCGCCCGGCGACGGCGAGAGCGAGCGGAACGTCGTCGTGCTCACGCCCGGCATCCACAACAGCGCGTACTTCGAGCACTCGTTCCTGGCGCAGCAGATGGGCGTCTCGCTCGTGCAGGGCAGCGATCTCGTGGTCGACGACGACCGCGTGTACATGCGGACGACCCGCGGCTTCTCGCGGGTCGACGTCATCTACCGGCGCATCGACGACACGTTCCTCGATCCGACGGTGTTCCGCGCCGACTCGCTGCTCGGCGTGCCGGGGCTCGTCGGGGCGTGGGCGAAGGGCAACGTCGCGCTCTGCAACGCGCCGGGCACCGGCATCGCCGACGACAAGGTCGTCTACGCGTACGTGCCGCAGATCATCCGGTACTACCTGGGCGAGGACGCGATCCTGCCGAACGTGCCGACGTACCTGTGCGGCGAGCCGGCGCAGTGCGCGTACGTGCTCGAGCACCTGGACGAGCTGGTCGTGAAGGCGGCCAACGAGTCGGGCGGGTACGGGATGCTGATCGGCCCGGTCTCGACCAAGGAAGAGCGCGAGAATTTCGCGGCGCGCATCCGCGCCGAGCCGCGCAACTACATCGCGCAGCCGACCCTCGCGCTGTCGCGCGCGCCGGCGCTCGTCAACGACGGAGGCCCGCTCCGGCTGGAGGGCCGACACGTCGATCTGCGCCCGTACATCCTCTACGGAGAGAAGGTGTACGTGCTCCCGGGCGGGCTGACGCGCGTCGCGCTCCGCCCCGGCTCGCTGATCGTCAACAGCTCGCAAGGCGGCGGCAGCAAGGACACCTGGGTCCTCGCGGAGTGAGTCGTCGACAGGAGTGCTCGCCCCGGAGGGCGGCGAGGCTCAAGGCCGCGCCGTGATCGCCCGATGGATCACGCGTGGAGCACTCCGAGAACGCGTTTCCCTCGCGGCCGACGGTGCCGATCCCGATCCTCGAGGTGAAGGAGCTGACCGGGCTCGGCGTGCTGAAGGACGTCGATCTCGAGTCGCTGAGGCCTCGACTCGAGCAGTGCATGGTGCTCTCGCTGGCGACCGACGAGACGCTGATCCGCGCGGGCGAGCGGAACCAGACGATGTTCGTCGTGCTCTCGGGCGCGCTCGCGGTGCTCGCGGACGAATCGATGGTGACCATCGCCGAGGTGGGCGTCGGTGAGACCGTCGGCGAGGTGTCGCTGCTCGACGCGCGGCCCGCGTCGGCGACGGTGCGCGCCACGCTGCCGAGCCGCGTGCTCGCGATCGACGAGGAGAGCTTCTGGGCGATCGCGCGGAGCTCGCACGCGTTCGCGCTGAACCTGGTCGCGCTGCTCGCGGACCGCGTGCGACAGGCGAGCACCAAGCTCGGCGAGGAGCACCTCGAGAAGAAGGAGCTCGAGCGCGAGGCGACCACCGACGCGCTGACCGGGGCGCGCAACCGCCGCTGGCTCGACGACGCGCTGCCGCGCGCGATCCGGTATGCGCGCGAGACCGGCGAGCCACTCTCGGTGCTCGCGTTCGACGTCGATCACTTCAAGAGCATCAACGACGAGCTCGGCCACGCGGTCGGCGATCGGGTGCTGCGCGCGCTCGGCGCGACGCTGAAGGCCGGCGTGCGCCCGCGGGACGTCGTGGCGCGCGTCGGCGGCGAAGAGTTCGTCGTCGTGCTGCCTGGCACCGGGATCGACGGCGCGAAAATCGTCGCCGAGCGCCTGCGCGGCACGATCGCGCTGCTCGAGGTGCCGGGCCTCGATCGCTGCACGACCGCGAGCGCGGGCATCGCGAGCTTGACGCTGCTCGACGACGCGTCGACGCTCCTCGACCGCGGCGACCGCGCGCTCTACGAGGCGAAGCGCACCGGCCGCAACCGCGTGGTGATCGCGAGCTGAAGTCGGCAGGAGTGCTCGCCCCGGCGAGCCGATTTTCAGACATCCTCCGACTCGGCGCGCTGGACGAATCGGCGCGAGGTCGCACACTCGCGCCCTCATGCCGGACCACGACGATCGACGGCGCTCCTCGCCCGCGGCACAGCGCAACCGCGAGCCGCTCCTCGAGGTGCTCACGCGCGTGCTCCCAGCGCCTGCCGACTGCGAGCGCCCGATCGTGCTCGAGATCGCGAGCGGCAGCGGCGAGCACGCGGTGTTCTTCGCGCCGCGGCTGCCACACCTCGACTGGCAGCCGAGCGACGCCGACCCGAGCGCGCGCGCGAGCATCGAGGCATGGCGCGAGCTCGAGCCTTCCGCGAACCTGCGGGCGTCCCTGGCGATCGACGTCTGCGACGACGCGTGGCCGATCGCGCGCGCCGACGCGATGGTGTGCATCAACATGATCCACGCCTCGCCGTGGGAGTCGACGCCGGGCTTGATGCGCGGCGCGGCGCGGACGCTGAATCGAGACGGCGCCCCGCTCGTCCTCTACGGCGCGTACCGCATCGGCGGCGCGCACACGTCGCCGAGCAACATCGAGTTCGACGCGTGGCTGAAGGATCGTGATCCGCGGTGGGGGGTGCGGGATCTCGAGCGGGTCCTCGAGGTCGCCGCCGAGCACGGGCTCGCGCACGACGAGACGATCGAGATGCCGGCGAACAACCTGGTGGTCGTGCTCCGCAGGCGCGGAGGGACCATCCGCGGAGAATCGGCGTAGGATGGCGCGGCGACGGAAGTCGCCGGAGAAGAAGGGGAACGGATGCGCTCTGGAACGAAGATGATGATGGTGTGCGCGGCGACGTTGGCGGCGTTCGCGATGATGAGCGGCTGCAAGTCGTCGTCGTCACGAGGGGGAGGCCTGATCGCGTGCACACCCGGCTCGCGCGTCGAGATCGCGTGCGGCGCGGGCTGCGGCCTCGGCAGCTGCACCGGGGATGCGTTCCTGAACATCTGCGACGGCACGATCGGCGTGGGCTCCTGCAACGACAGCACGGACTTCGCATCGAACGACGACGGGTGCGGGAGCCTCTGCCCCGGCCTCACCGTCGTCTGCCCCGAGTCCGGCGCACTCACCGTCTCGCCGCGCGCGTTCGGCAGCCGCAGCTTCACGTGCGACTGGGAGTCGCGCGTCACCAGCTCTGCGCCGCTCACGAGCGAGTCGCCCGACGCGGGTCGCTGACCGACCGGAGTGCTCGCCCCGGAGGGACCGAACGGGGCGTCAGCCGGGTTGGCGCTCGACGGTGAGCTCTTTGCCGTTCTGTCGGATGCGCCGATACCCGAACGCGTGGAACACGTCGAGCGGGTAGAGACGCGCGATGCGGGTGTTCACGCGGAGGCGGTCGGGGCACTGCGGATCGCGCGTCACGCCGGGCAGTAGGTGGAGCGCGCGATCGAGGTGCGTGCGGCGGATCGCTTCGGAGGCGCGCATGCGCAGCTCGCTGACGGGACGGCCCCAGAAGAAACCGTCGTCGCCCTGGCCTTGGTAGAGCGGCAGGATGACGAGCCCGTCGCTCGGCGCGCGGATCTCGCCGCGCTTGTCGCGGGCGAGGAGCTGTCCGGCGCGCGCGCGATCGAGGTTCGCGAACCCCGCTGCCATGCGGAATTCGTCGTGCTCGCAGATCGCATGGCGGTCGACGACCTCCATCACGCGCGGGAGATGGCCGCGGCGCGAGTCGAGCAGCGCGTATCCCCGCTCGTGCTCGAGCGCGATGCGCTCGCGCTCGTGAATGACCGCAGGCGAGAGACCTGCCGTCGCCGCAGGCGAGAGATCCACCAGCCCCGCCGCGACGAGCGCCACGTAGAGCGCGGCCTCGAGGTTGTCGATCGACGCCGGGTCGTCATGCTGGCCGCCCTCGATGCCGAGCGTGATGCAGCCGTGGTGCGTGAAGTACTCGCTCATCACGCCGTCGACCTGCTCCTCGAGCCCGAGGATGATCGGCAGCGGGAACGCGCTCGCGAAGCGTCGCTGCGGCAGCGTGTCGCCGAAGAGCACGAAGGGGATCCCCTTCGCGCTCGTGGTGTGCAGGTCCATGAAGTACACGGCGCCGCGCGCGCGCGCGATCGCGGCCTCGATGGCCTCGAGCAATTCGCGCTGCTCGAGATCCTCGGGATCGTCGCCGGTGCGATCGGGGCGCGCGTGCAGCGCGGCGACGCGCGCCGCCGTCCACTGTCGATTCAGATCCTTCGCCTGGAAGCGCCGCTTCAGCCGCAGCGCCGCGAGGTTGCCCGTGAGCGCGACGATCTCGCCACGCAGCGTCGCGTGATCGCCCGCCTCGCCCGACGCGAGCAGTCGCTCGATCGCCCGGCGCGCCGCGATCGCGCCGGCCGGCTCGTTGCCGTGGATCCCGCCGACGACGATCAGCGTCGGCCCAGCGGCCGCGCCCCGGATGCGCCCGATCTCGCGAGAGAGGAGGTGAGGCTCGTGCACGACTGGAGCCGTCGCGCTCGGTGCAGCGACAGGGCGCGCCATCGCGGCGGTCGAGATCGGAGCGTTCGGAGTCGATCGTGGCGTGGGCTGCATCCGCGCAGCTGATCTCTACTGCTTCTCGAGCGCGATCGCCTCGCGTGCCGGTGCTCCGGGCGTGACGGTGATCACATCGTCGACCGGAGCGCGCTCGCAGCGCCGCCCTCAGCCGCCGAGCTTCTCTTCCAGCAGCTCGGCGGCGATGCCCATGAAGTCTTCCTCCGTGAGGATGGCGACGAGGTGGCCGTCCTGCACGACCGGCAGGCAGCCGATCCGATAGCGCTTCATGAGCCGGATCGCTTCGAGGGTCGGGGTGTCGGGGGTGACCGTGATCACGTCGCGACGCATGATGTCGGACACGGGCGTGCTCGATGCCTCGGCGCTCGGGACGCCGCTCTTGCCGAGCTCGTTGAAGTAGCGCAGCACCGCGCGGTACGTGACGAGGCCGAGGAAGATGCCCTTGCCGTCCTCGACCGGGACGTGCCGGATGCGCTCCCAGCCCATCAGGTCCGCGACCAGCTCGACGGCGTCGTCCGACTGCACGGTGAAGATGTCGGTCGTCATGTACTGCGAGACGCGGTGGTAGCTCGTCTTCGCGTTGCCGATCTCGTCGAGCCGCGCGCGCTCCCACTCGTGCACCGCGCGGCCGGTCTTCTGGCGGGCCACCGTCGCGGCGACGATCGCGGTGAGCTTCTCGCCGTGCGAGCCGCGATCCTTCATCTCTCCGAGCGACTGCGCGATCCACCTCGAGCCGGTGCGCATGGTGCGCGCGCGCTGCTCGATGATGCCGAGGTAGCGAGCGGCGTCCGCCTCATCGACGCCCGCGCGCGCCAGGCCCGCCGACGCCATCGGCAGCAGGCGATCGAGCACCAGCGGCTGCGCGAGGACCTCCTCGCCGTCGAGCCACGTCAGCCGCGCGTTGAGCCCGTCGCGCGCCGCGGCGTAGAGGTTCGCCTGCGCGTGATCGAACTCCATCCGCTGCGTGATGTCCTCGCTCGACGCGCCCATCTCGCTCATCAGCCCGAGCCAGAACGCGGCGTTCGCCATCTCGTCCTGGATCGTCGGGCCCGAGGGCAGCACGCGCAGCTCGACGCGCAGGTGCGGCCGGCCGTTGGGCCCGATGCCGTAGCAGGCGCGGTTCCATCGATAGACGGTGCCGTTGTGCAGGCGCAGCGCCTTGAGCTGCGGGATGACGCCGCGATCGAGCGCCTCCATCGCGTTCTCGTCGAGGTCGGTGCCGACCAGCGTCCGGAAGCGCGCGACGTCCTCCTTGTAGATCTCGAGGATGCTGTCGCGCACCCAGCGCTTGCCGAAGTTCACGCGCGCGGAGCTGTCGCGCAGGTGGTGCCCGCGGTGGCGGGTGTCGACCGCCTGCTCGAAGAGCGCGATGCGCGTCTCGGCCCAGAGCCGGCGACCGAAGAGGATCGGCGAGTTGCACGCGACCGAGAGCACCGGCGCGGTGACGGCCTGCGCGATGTTGTACATCCGCGCGAAGTCCTTCGGGTCCACCTGCAGGTGCACCTGGAAGCTCGCGTTGCACGCCTCGACCATCACCGAGTCGTGCTTGACGATCAGCTCGTCGATGCCCTTGATCGCGAAGTCGTACGCGTCGCCGCGCGCCGCCGTCATCGCGCGGTTGAGCGCGAGGTAGCGCGGGCTCGGCACCATGTTCTCGAGCCCGAGATCGTTCTTCCGGATCGTCGGCAGGATCCCGATCAGCACCGGGAGCATGTCGAGCTCGTCCATCGAGACGCGGAGCTTCTCGTAGAGCTCCACCAGCTGCGCCTCCATCTTCGAGAGGCCGTCGCCCGCGAAGGGCTGCGGGTCGGCGTTGATCTCGAGGTTGAAGAGGCCGAGCTCGGTCGTGAAGTGGGGATCCTGCGCGCGCTCCATCACGCGCAGCGCGCCGGGCGCCGGCTGGTACTCGCGATCGATCAGGAAGAGCTCCTGCTCGGCGCCGATGCGCGCGATGCCGGTCTCGAAGAGCCCCTCGCGCAGCATCCGCTCGAGCGCGCGCAGATCGGTCAGGAGCGCCCGCGTGAATTGGCGGCGCGCCTCGCCCTCGAGCTCGCCCTCGCCGACCTTCTTGTGTGAGCGGGTTTCACTCATGTGCTTCGCGTCCACTCGTCGAGGTACTTGGGGAGCATCGCGCGCCAGGTGGGCCAGTCGTGGTGCCACTCGGGGCCCCAGTCGTCGACGCGGTTGGGGATGCCCTTGGCGCCGAGCACGTTCGCCATCTGCCAGCTCTCGCCGACGTTCTCGGCGCGGCCGGCGCCGGTCGCGAGCAGACAGAAGCGCTGCTTGAGCACGTCGAGATGGTGCCCGTCGAGCCGCGGCACGAACTGCAGCGGCGAAGCGACGTAGTAGTGCTCGGTGTACGAGTGCGCCTCGCTGAAGCGCATCAGGTTGTAGGTGCCGCTCATCGCGAGCGCGCGATGGAAGATGTCGGGGAAGCGGCACACCGCGGCGATCGAGTGGAACGCGCCGATCGACGCGCCGGCGACCCAGATCGGCATCTCGGGGTTCTTGCAGTCCGTGCGGATCGCGGGGACGACCTCGTGCTTCACGTACTGGTGGTATTGGTTGAGGAACCACATCCGGTGCTCGGGCGTGCCTTCTTTCCCGAACCACACCTGGCCGGCGACCGAGTCGCACGAGTAGACCTTGATCTTGCCAGCCTCGATCAGCGGGCCGAGCGCGCGGATCACCTGCCAGCGCTCGATCTCCTCGGCGTCGCCTCCCGCGGTGGGAAAGACGAGCACCGGCTGTCCGAAGTGACCCCAGCGAGCCAGCGTGGCCTCGCAGCCCAGGCGCTCCGAGCGCCACGACGACTTGAGGAACATATTGCGGGGTCGCCATCATCGCACGGAACGCGGATGGAAAGGCAGTTCCTCGCGAAGGTGATCTACACCGAGAGCCGGGCCCGGGTGATCGCCTGCTCGACCGCCATGACGTCGAGCTCGGCGTGGGGCGCCACCCACGAAGAGACCGCGACGATGTCGCGGAACACGCGCACCGGATAGGGAGAGCGCGTCACCAGCGCCATCCCGGCGGTCATCGTTCGGACGGCAGCGGGCAGGAAGCCCTCGCCCTCGACGAGGTATGCCGAGCAGCGCATCTGCGCCCCCCACTTGCGCTGCAGCGCGTGCGACGCCTCGCGCGCCTCCTCGGTCATGCGCATCGAGATCGAGCGCTCGACGACCGTCACCGACGCGTACGGATCAGCTCCGCTGGTGAGCTCCTGGATCGCACGATCGACCACGTCGATGCGCGACGGCGTCACGTCCGCCCGCCACACCGTCACGATCAGCCGCCCGCGCGTGACCAGCGCCCACTCGGCGCTCGCGTCACGGACGCGCACGGGTCCGGCAGTTGCCACGGGGCGGACGTTACAACGCAGCCGCGCGCGAGCGCTACGCCTGTTCGGCCTCGCGATCGAGGGTCTCGATCGTGCGGCGCGAGAGCTCGACGGCGGCCTCGTGCGTGCTCGCGATGCAGACCAGGCCGAGCTTGCCGTGCTCGCTCAGCGCGCCGATCAGGTTGAAGACCACGCCCTGTTGCGTGGTCTCGTCGAAGTGCAGGTCGTGCTCGACGAGCACGTCGATCAGGTCCTCGGGGATGAATCGCCGGTACGCGGGGCGCACGAGGTTGTCGGTCGCGTAGTACGCGCGCGTCTGACCCATCGGGGTGACGAACTCGCCCGTCGTTCCGTCGTAGTGACCGTCGGTCAGGAACTGCAGCATCTGGAACGGCAGCGTGGTGCCGCCCTTGCGCAGGTTGATCTCGATCGCCCAGAGCTCCCACGCGTCGTCGCGCCACGCGGCGACGAAGTCGACCGCGAACCGGCCGAGGACGCCGCGGCGCGCGAGCTCGGCGCCGACGCGGTGCCCCGCCTCGTGCAGCTGATCGCGATAGGCAGCGTCCGCCGGGAAGGTGCTGCCCAGGAAGATCTGCCCGCTCGGGCCGCCGAGGACCTGATCGTGCGTCGAGATGAGCTCGAGCTCGCCGAGCGCGTTCACGCGCATCTGCACCGAGGGCGAGCGCTTCGGATCGCCCTCGACCCACGCCTCGACGATGCCGCCCATGCGCGCGAACTTCTCGAGGTAGCGCTCCGGCGTCTCGTCGACTGCCTCACAGCGGAGCGTCGCGCGCAGCGCGCCGGCGGCCCAGCGCGTCAGCGTCGAGACGTCGCTCGGCGCGTCCGCGAGATCGAGGATCGCGTTGCCCTCGCCCGAGAAGCCCTCGTCGAGCTTCACGACGACGCGGCGCAGCGAGGGATCGTCCCCGCGCAGCGAGGCGATCGCGGCGGCGAGGTCCTTCTCGTCGCGCAGGCCCTCGGCGCCCGGCGGCAGCGGCGCGCCGACCGCGCGGAAGATCTCGCGGCTGCCGCTCTTGCTGCCGAGGTGGACCAGCGCGGGATCGCAGGCGTAGAGCGGGATGCCGAGCTGCACCGCGAGCGTGCGCTCGCGCTCGGTCGAGTTGAAGCAGGAGAGGTGCGCGGTGCTCGGATCGTCGATCGCGGCGCGGATGCGCGACAGGAGGCGCGGGCGCTCGAGGATCTTGCTGGTGAGCGCGCGCGGAGAGGCATCGTACGCGGAGAGCAGCGTCAGCCGGCTGCGCGCGTGGCTCGCGGGAACGCCGCCGAGCAGGTGCAGGTAGTAGTCGACGATGACGGGCGCGAGCGGGAGGCTGGTGACGTACACGACGTGCGTGCGCGGCAGCCGCAGCAGCATGAACATGCTGAGCATCCGCTCCTCGTAGAACTGCACGCCGTCGATCTTCGCGAGCACCTCGGGGTCGAGGCTCATGCTCGGGACGACGACGACGGTGCGCGGCGCGCGCGGGTCGGCATAGGCGTCGCGGAACATCGACGCGAGGCCCGACTGGAGCTCGGCGAAGCGCTGCAGCTCCTCGGCGCTCTGCGGAATGGGCGCGAGCGGGGTCATCCGGGACAGATGTACGCACGCGGGGCACCGTCGCGAGTGGACACCTGTTCGGATTGGTTTCGAATGCGGACGGCGTGCCCATGTCTCTGCGAACGTGGATCCCAGCGAGACGTTCCAGAGCCTCGCGGAGAAGGTGGCGGACTGGGGCCGGGCGCTGGTCCTGCTGCTGCCGAACCTCGGCGTCGCGCTGCTCGTGATCTTCGCCGCGTGGCTCGCGGCGCGGGGCGCCTCGAGCGCGATGCGGCGCGTGACCAAGCGGGCGTCGGGGCACCAGGCGCTCGCCGATCTGGTCGCGCGGATCGCGTACGCGGGGATCTGGATCGCGGGGTTCGTCATCGCCCTGCGCGTGCTCGACCTCGACGACGCCGCGGCGGCGGCGCTCGCGGGCGCGGGCATCGTCGGGCTCGCGCTCGGCTTCGCGTTCCAGGATCTGACGGCGAACTTCATCGCGGGCGTCGCGCTCGCGCTGAAGCGCCCGATGAGCCCCGGCGAGATCGTCGAGACCAACGGGCACCGCGGCATCGTGCAGTCGATCGAGCTGCGCTCGACGGTGCTGCGCACGTTCGCCGGGCAGATCGTGCGCATCCCGAACCGGAAGATCTTCGAGGAGCCGCTGATCAACGAGTCGTCGATCGGGATGCGGCGCGTCGATCTGACGGTCGGGATCTCGTACGGCGACGATCTCGAGAAGGTGCGGCGGGTCGTGCTCGAGGCGGTCTCGGGGGTCTCGCCGCGCGACGCGAGCCGCGAGGTCGAGCTCTTCTACGAGCAGTTCGGCGAGTCCTCGATCGACTTCCAGGTGCGCTTCTGGATCTCGTTCGAGGAGGAGCTCGAGTACCTGCGGGCACGCTCCGAGGCGGTGATCGCGATCAAGAAGGCGTTCGACGCGAACGACATCACGATCCCGTTCCCGATCCGCACGCTCGACTTCGGCATCAAGGGCGGCGAGACGCTCGAGGAGATGCTCTCGAAGACGACGGTGACGACCCGCGCGAACGGCTCGTCGCGCGACGCGTCGCGCTGAAGATCGCTCACCTTCCCAGGTGGATCGGGTGCACGACCGTGCGCTCGCCGGGCGGCCCTGCGACCCGCAGCCACGACACGCGGCCGGCGAGACAGCTCAGCGCCGCGCCACCGCCGACGCCGCTCGGCAGGTTGGCGGCGATCAGCGTCATCGAGCCGTCGGGCCGCACCGAGACCCGCAGCGTGATCGTCCCGACGATGCCGGCGGACACCGCGGGCACGCACTCGATCAGCGACGCGCGCATCGCGTCGAGCGCCGCGTGCACCTGCGCCTCGTCGTACTGCTCGAACGGCGGAGGAGGAGGAGGCGGAGGATGATGCGGCGGAGGCGGAGGATGATGCGGCGGAGGCGGAGGCGGCGCGATCGGGCCCGGCCCGCTGCGTACGCTCAGCGTCGCCGTGAGCGGTCCCGTGAGCACCTGGCTCTGGACCGGCTGCACCCAGCGGCGGATCGCGGTCTCCACGCACGCCGTCGTGCGCGCATCGTTCGGCCGTACCGTCAGCGAGATGTGCAGCCGTCGCGCGCGATCGACCTGCACCCGCGCGCGCGCCGTCGCCGCGCGGCCCGGTAAGCCCTGCACCAGACACGCGCGCACGTCGTCGCGTGATCGCTGCAGCGCAGCACGCAGCGCGACGTTCCCGGGAGGAGGCGCGATTCGCAGGCGCGACACCGGCGCACCCGCCGCCGCGCGCGTCCGCTGCTGCGGGGCGACTTCGTCCTCGGCGATCCGGTCCGCTTGGGCGTCCTGACTCTGCGCGCGCACGCTCGGCGCGAGCGCGACGACGACACAGAGGGCGAGGACTGCGCTTCGCTGCGAGGGCACGTGCGTCGGACGCTCGGCACGGCGCTCGGCTTGGCTCGGACTGCTCATCGCCCCTCCTGTCCCGCACGCGTCGGCCGGCGACGGCTGAGCTTCCCGACGTCAGCGCGAGACGAATGGATGCTACAGCGGCGCTCGACGGGAGGGTACGCCGCTCCCGCCGGAGGGAGCGCCGCGCGCGCAGACGGAAGGGCCCGGGGCGGCGAGCCGATTCATGGACAGCCGCTCAGTGTCGGTCTTCTCTCCATCGCGCCCGCGGCTCGGAGTCAGCCGCCGATCGACGACATCGAAGTGAGGGTGCGGTCACTGGGCGCTGCCGCCATCGTGTGCTCGAGAAAGCGGCTGCGAGAGGCTTTCGTCAGCGCAGCGTAGGGAGCACCGGCACCAGGCCGAACGCGACCTCGAGGACGACGAGCGCGATTCCTGCGAGCATGCAGAGCACGCCGCCGAGCGCCATCACGCGCGAGAGGCGCTCGCGGATCCGCAGCCGGCGGAGCTCGCGCCCGATGTCGGTGCCGATGCCCGACGCGAACACGAGCAGCGAGCCCTCGCCGCCGCGCACCAGCGCACCGTCTCGCGCGCGCCCGACGACACGCGCGGGCGTACGCTCGTGGATCACGTCGGTCGTCACGCTGCGGTTCTCGGCCTTGCGCTGGCGGTGGCTGGTCATGGTGATCCAGAGCGCGCGCGCGAGGCCGACGCGAACCGGCCCGTGCACCGTCGTCAGCGTCGCGTCGGTCGCGATCGACGCGATCGGGGAGCTCCACACGGTCGCGTTCTTCCCGCTGCCGCTCGACGTGTGCTCCGCCCCGACCGCGACGACGCGGCCGGTGAACGTGCCCTCGCTCGCGCCCCACACGCCGTCGGGGAGCGGAGCGGGGTGCGGCGGCGCCGCGGCGAGGATGTCGAGCCACTTCAGGCGCGAGCGCGCCCCGAGCCAGAGCCAGCCCGTCGCGAGCGCGCACACGAGGGCCGCGATCGCGGTCCCGATCGTCCCGCGGATCTCGCCACCGTCCCGAGCGGTCCAGAGCGCGAAGCAGAGCGCGGCGAGGCCGGCGAAGATCGCCGTGAACGTCGGGACGTCGTGCTCGCGGAGGGGGGTCGTGCCCTCGCGGAAGCGCGGCAGGAACGCGGCGTCGAGCGCGAGCGGGGCGAGCGCGATCGCCGACGCGGCGAAGAGGCCGAGGGCGATCGTCTCGTACGCCCACGCGAGCACGGCCGCGAGCGGAAGCCCGACGAGCGCACCGTAGAGCGGATAGTTCGGGCCGAGGCGATTGGAGTGATCGGGATCGACCGCCGCGCGTGCCGGCGCCGGGCGCGACGGTGCCGCGCGCGGGGCGCTCTCCGCGGCGG
>JALYRN010000368.1 GCA_030855295.1 Myxococcota bacterium
ACATCCACCAGAACGCCGCGCCGGCGCCGCCGAGGAGCACGAGCACGAGCGGCACGATCAGACATCCGACCGCGATCGACAGGAACAGGAACGAGTCCGAGGATCGACCGCTGCTCATGGACCTCCGCGACGGTCGCGGCCGCCGCGATCACAGCCTGCCGCGTCCCGCGCGAACGTCCAGCGGAGCAGCGAGCCGGCCCGATCGTCAGTCGAGGGCCTCGCCCGCGGCCTGGAGCGCGACGACGACCGCGTCGTAGTCTTGGATCGCGACCTCCCGCAGCGCGCGCGCGTGGAACAGCGAACGCAGGATCGCTGCGCCCTCGTCGGTCTCGTGGAGCGCGAGGAGCTCGCGCCGGACGCGGGCACGATCGACGGCGCCGAGCGCGGAGGTGGCCACGACGACGTCGGCGGGCACAGGATCCGTCACGAGGATCGCTCGGGCGTCGAGCCCGTGATCGCTCCACGCGGCGCGGAGGATCGGCGCGCTCGCGTCGCTGACGTCCTCCGTCTCGACGTACGCCGCGCCGACGTCGACCGCCCCGGTCTCCACGGCGCGCATCACCGCGCCGTAGCTCCCGACGAAGCGCTCGGTGCCGAGCGCCTCGTCGACGTCGACGCCCGCGCGCTGGAGGGCCAGGCGGGGGTACAGGTATCCGGCGCACGAGCTCGGATCGACCCACGCGAAACGCGCACCCGCGAGATCGCTCGCGACGCGCAGCTCCGAGCTCGGCAGCACGAACAGCGCCGCGCGGTACGAAGCGCCGCTCTCGCGCTCGGCGCGGACGAGCGGCTCGAGCTCGCAGCGGGCCCGCCCTCGCACGAGCAGGGCCGGCCCGAGCCACGCGAGGTGGGCGACGCGCGTCACTACGGCGTCGAGCAGCTCGGTGTAGGTCAGGTACGGCCGCACCTCGATCGACGTCCCGAGCAGCGATCCGAGCAGCGTCTCGAGTCGGCTGCGATCGCGCGTGCCGAGACCGACCGGGCCGGTCGCGAGGATCCACGTCGTCACCGATCGCAGCGTACCACCGCGGCGCCGGGCGCTATGGAGCCGGAGGGCGGCTGTCGTCGATCCGGCCGGTCAGCGACTTCAGGAACGCGACGATGCTGTCGATCAGCACGCCGTCGAGCTTTCGCCCGAGCTGGTAGCGCGCCATCGTCGCGATCGCGTCCTCGAGCGTCTCGGCGGAGCCGTCGTGGAAGTACGGCGCCGTCAGCGCGACGTTGCGGAGGCTCGGCACCCGGAACACGTGGCGATCGGACTCTCGGTGCGTGCCGAGGAAGAGCCCGAGATCCGCATCGCGCACGTCGCCGCGGTCGGCGAAGTAGTCGCGCATCACGCCGAAGCGCTGGTACATGTTGCCGCCCACGTCGACGCCCTGGTGACAGCTCGCGCACCCGTGCTCGCGGAAGATCTCGTACCCGCGGCGCGCCTCGTCCGAGATCGCGTCCTCGTCTCCGCGCAGCCATCGATCGAAGGGCGCGTCCGGCGTCGTCAGCGACAGCACGAACGTCTCGATCACGTCGCGCAGCAGCTCCTCGCTGGGCGGCGCGCCGTACACCTGCTCGAAGCGCACGCGATGGCGGGGCGAGCGTCGGAGGCGCTCGGCGGCGCCCTCCCATGTCGACGCCATCGTGGCCGGGTTCGTCATCGCGACGTCCAGGATGTCGCGCATGCGATCGAAGCGTCCCGACCACGAGTAGCGGAAGACCCACTCGAGGTTGAAGATCGTCGGGACGTTGACGCCGCCCTCGGCACGCGCGCCCGCGTGCGATCGCCTCTGTCCGTCGGTGCCGGCGCGCGCGAGGTCGTGGCACTCGCTGCACGTCACCGACAGGTCTCCCGACAGGATCGGATCGAAGAAGAGCTCACGCCCGAGGCGCACCCGCGCGGCATCGAGCACCGGTGCGTCGCGCGGGATGGGCAGGATCGGGGTTCGCGCGTCGAGCTCCATCACGGGCGCGCGCGCGATCCGAGGCAGCTCGTCGGGCTCGCCGCCGCACCCGACGAGCACGATCGTGAGCGCGAACGCGGCGAGCGCCGAGCGCGAACGAGCGCGCGAGACGGAGCGCGAGCTCGCGCCCCGGTGCGTGTCGTCCTCGCGGGCGACGATCGAGTCTTCGCGCAGGCCCATCCGCGTCACCGCTTGCGCGGCCTCGGGAGCTCGTACTGCGAGAGCCGCGACACCAGCGTCCGTCGTGAGATCCCGAGCAGCGCCGCCGCCTGCGTCTGGTTGCCCGCGCAGCGCGCGAGCGCGTCCTCGATCCGGCGGCGCTCCACCTCGGCGAGCGCGCCGCGGCGCTCCTCGAGGAAGTCCGCCGGTGCGTGATCTCGATCGCTCCGCGCGGAAGCGCCGCTCGGGTGGCCCCCCGCGCTGCACGAGGGCGCGGCAGGCGGAGGCGTGACCCGGTGCGCGCCGCCGATCTTCGGCGGCAGGTGCTCGGGGCCGAGCTCTGCGCTCGAGCACATCAGCGCCGCGCGCTCCATCACGTTGCGCAGCTCGCGCACGTTGCCCGGCCAGTCGTGCGCGAGCAGCGCCGACATCGCGGCCGGCATGATCCTCGGCGTCGTGCGCCCGAGCTCCTCCGAGGTCGCGCGCAGGAACACCTGCGCGAGCGCCTCGAGCTCACCGTGCCGTTCGCGCAGCGGCGGCAGCGTCAGCGTCACGCTGTTCAAGCGGAACAGGAGGTCGCGCCGGAAGATGCCCTGATCGGCATCGCGCTCGATGTCTCGGTTCGTCGCCGCGACGAAGCGCACGTCGATCGGCAGCGCCGCGCGCCCACCCACCCGCATCACCTTCCGGTCCTCGAGAACGCGCAACAGCTTGACCTGCGTCGAGAGCGGGATGTCGCCGATCTCGTCCAGGAACACGGTGCCGCCGTTCGCCGACTCCAAGAGCCCCGGCTTGGACTGGGCAGCCCCGGTGAACGCGCTCTTCTCGTGTCCGAACAGCTCGCTCTCGAGGAGCGTGTCCGACAGCGCCGCGCAGTTCAGCGCGACGAACGGACCCGACGCGCGCGTCGAGCTGCGATGGATCTCGTGCGCGAGGATCTCCTTGCCGACGCCGGTCTCCCCGAGGATCAGGATCGAGATCGGACCTCGCGCGGCGCGCCGCGCCTCGTCGTACACGGCGCGCATCACCGGATCGAGCACGATCATGGTCGTCGCGCGCTCGGGACGCGGCCGCACGTGCTTGCCGGAGCCGGGCTCGTCGGGGACGCGCGAGGCGCGGAGGCGATTGCGCTCGAGCCGCGCGCGGATCGTGTCGAGCAGATCGGCGCGCGTGAACGGCTTGGTGATGTAGTCGTCGGCGCCGAGGTTCATGCCGAGCCGGACGTCGCCGCGATCCGCCTTCGCAGTGAGGAAGACGAACGGGATCGTTGCGGTCGAGTCGTGCTCCGAGAGCGCCCTCAGCACGCCGTAGCCGTCGAGCGCCGGCATCGTCACGTCGCAGAGCACGAGGTCGGGCGGGCGCGCCAGCGCCTCCGCGACCCCCGCGCCGCCGTCGGGCGCGCCGACCGCCTCGAACCCCTCGGCATCGAGCAGGTCGAGGATGTTCGAGCGGATCCCGAGGTCGTCCTCGATCACCAGAATTCGTGTCGTCACGTCGCCCCCCCGATCGGAATCGTCACCACGAACCGGCTGCCCTCCTCGGGCACGCTGTGCACCACGACGGTGCCACGATGCAGATCGACCGCGCGCCGGACCACGGCGAGCCCGAGGCCCGTGCCCGGGATCGCGCCCACGTTGGCGCCCCGGCGGAAGCTCTCGAAGATGCGCGCGCGATCCTCCTCGGGGATCCCCAGCCCCTCGTCGGACACGGTCAGCGTCACCTCGCGTCCGTCGCAGCGCGCGACGAGCCCGACGCGACCGCCCTCGGGCGAGTACTTCAGCGCGTTCGACAGCAGGTTGTCGAGCACGTGCCGGATCAGGCGCTCGTCGACGACGACGTCGGCCCGCTCCGGCCCCTCGTAGTCGATCGCGCGCGCCGCACCGGTCTTCACCTGCACCGCGGCGATCACGTCCCGGCAGATGCGATCGAGATCGGTGGGCGCCGGCTTGAAGTCGAGCACGCCGGCGTCGCCGCGTCCGATCAGCAGCACGCCGTCGATGAGCTGCGTCATGTTCTGCACCGCGCCGCGGATCCGCACGAAGTGCTCGCGCTTCTTCTCCTCGCTCCAGCGATCGCCGTACGCCTCGACGAGCTCGGTCGACGACAGGATCACGCTGAGCGGCGTGCGGAATTCGTGTGACGTCATCGACACGAAGCGGTTCTTCGTGTCGACCGCGAGCGCGAGCTGATCGGACGTGTGCTGGAGCTCGCCGGCCGAGCGGCGCAGCCGGAGGATGATGAGCGCGGCGAAGCAGACGACGATCGTGAGCGCGAGGACGAAAAGCACGATCTCGTCGCGCGAGCTGCGGCGCGCCGCGACCGCGTGGTGGACGCGGTAGAGGTCGTCGAGCGCGCTCGCGTGCCGCGCCGCTTGCGTCGTGAACAGCTCGGCGAGCAGCGCCTCGACGCGCGGCCGGCGCGCGACGACCACCTGCGTGTGCAGTCGGACGAGCTCGAGCTCGTCCTCCGCGATGCCCGGCACCGCTGCGAGCACTTCGAGCTCGCGCGTGATCCGCATCAGCAGCGCGCTCTCGTTCCAGAGGTTGAGCATCAGCACGTCGCGCACGAGGGCGTCGACCGCCGGGATCACCAGCGGATCCACCGCGCGGCGCGTGAGGTCCTCGGCGGCGAGCGGCAGGAATCGCAGCGAATTCAAGAGGATCGCGTTCTCGCTCTTGAACTGCTCGAGCAGCGTGGACTGGCGCGCGAGGCCCTCGCTCGAGGCGGCGACCGCGCGGGCGATCGACTCGCGCGCAGCGTCGTCGAGGAACTCCGGGACGCGCGCGAGCCGGGCGTGCACGAGGACGATCTCCGCCATCGTGCGCACGAGCGGATCGTAGTTCGCGATCAGCCCGCTCCGAGCGCGCATCACGTCCTCGTTCAGCCGGTGATCGAGCGTCTGCAGCCGCGCGACATCGGTCGCGTAGTGCTCGTGCACGTCGGGATCGATCGCGGCGCGCCGCGCCGCGACGAAGAACGCCACGAACGCGATCAGCGCGATCCCGAACAGCAGACGCACATGCGCCATGACGCGCGGCTCCCCCCGCGCGACGGCGGTGGGTGCCACCACCCCACCGCTCCGCTCGGTACGAGCGTACATCGAGCCGGCCGTGGAGGGCACGTCGGTCGGAGTCATCCACGACGTCCTTCATCAACTCGCGTGCCGCGCCGCTCGGAGCCCAAGATCGCGGGCGATCGCGTGGATCGCGCAAGAGTCTGCGCAACCGGCCGCCCTCGAGGGCGCGCGTCGCGCGAGGGCTTGCGCAACCCGCGCGGGGGCGGGCTCGGCGGGCCGCGGACGATCCTCGGATCGGCTCCCACTTGTCGGGCGGCGCGCGCGCGACGACGTCGATCGACAGGAGACCTGCGATGGACCTCGAAGACGGAGCACGGCGCGCGCGGCGCTTGATCGCGTGGGGAATCACGGCGGCGGTGGTCGGCTGCGGCGGCGGCGAGGTGCAGGTCCGCGCCGACGGAACGCACCGCGCGCCGGCTGCGAAGGCCGACATCGACGTGGAGCGCGAGGGCGACGTGCGCGACCTCGACGTCGAGGTGCACGACCTCCAGGCGCCCGCGTCGATCGGCGACCGGTTCGACCGCTACGGCGTGTGGATGCGTGACGCCGACGGGCGCACGTCGCTGCTCGGCTTCCTTCGGTACCAGTCGGACATCGACTTCGGCGAGATGGAGGCCCAGGTCCCGCTCGAGCCCTTCGAGATCGTGATCACGGCCGAGACCGCCGCGCCCGGCGACGAGCCGAGCGACGCGGTGATCCTGCGTCGCGCGATCCCGTAGCGGGCGCCGTCGCGCCAGCGCTCAGAGGCTGTCTAAAAATCGGCTCGCCCACTCCGGGACCTTCCGTCCGCGCGCGCGGCGCGCGCTCCCGTCCGGTCCCTCCGGGGCGAGCACTCCCGTCGACTCAGAGCCCGTCCGAGAGTCGGCTCGCCGGCGGAGGCGACCCGGCGGTCGCGATCTCGCGCCGGAGCGACGGATCGAAGGCGAACGTGCCGAACGGGACGAGCGACGACACGAACGCGATCGCCGCGCGCCGCAGGGTCCAGCCGTTCGCGCTCGCCGCGTGCACCAGCGCGATGACGAAGAGCACGAAGAGCCCCCCGTGGATCCCGCCGACCAGACGCACCGCGAGCGGCATGCCCGCCAGGTACTTCAGCGGCATCGCGACGAAGAGGAGGACGAGGTACGAGATGCCCTCCACCAGCGCGACCCAGCGGAGCATCCGGAGCGCGTTCATCGCCCGGCCCTCGCGCGCACGATGGCGGTCCGACCCGAGATCTCCAGGCTCGCCCCGTGTGCCTCGGCGATCGCCTGCATCGCATCGAGCGGGCGCACGTCGCGGAGGTCGACGGTGACGGTCCCGCGCACGTCCTCCTCCACGATCACGTCGACGCCCGCGACCTCGGAGAGCAGGCGCATCACGTCGCGGAGCTCGGCGCCCTCGAACCCGACGTCGACGAGGCTCCCGCGCCGCACCACGCCGCGCCCGCGCGCGCGGCTGCCGCCGATCGTGTGCGTCTGCGGG
>JALYRN010000369.1 GCA_030855295.1 Myxococcota bacterium
GACGGAAGGGGCCGGAGCGGGCGAGCCGAGCCCCCACAGGAGTGCGCGCACCGAGAACGGCAGGTGTCGTCGGATGGCGCGCGCGCGCCGACGGCGCAAGGCTCGGGGCGCGTGGACGGGACCCGAGACATCGAGGCGTTCCTGCTGACGCGGGAGTGGCGGGACGGGCCGGACGGGATCGAGATCACGCTCTGGTGCGTCTCCGCCGAGGACGGCCCGATCAAGGCGACGCTGCGGGGTGAGAGCGGCGTCTTCTTCGTGCCGCGCGAGAGCTCGACGACCGAAGGGCGGCGCGAGCCGAAGGCGCTGCGCTCGCGCGAGGGGCGCGACGTGGACGCGGTGTACTTCGGCTCGCAGCGCGCGCTGATCGCCGAGCGCGAGCGGCTGCGCGAGCGGCTCGCGGTGGCGCTCGAGTCGGACGTGAAGCCGTCGGATCGCTTCGTCATGGAGCGCTTCGTCCACGCGGGGATCGCGCTGCGCGGCAAGGCGCGCCCGCACGCGGGCGTGCTGCGGATGGCCGAGCCGCAGGTGCGCGCCGCCGACGTGCGACCGTCGCTGCGCATCCTCGCGCTCGACATCGAGACCGACGGGTGGGACGGGCCGCTGCTGTCGATCGCGCTCGCGGGGCAGGGCTTCGAGCGCGTGCTGATCCGGCGCGCGGGCGAGGATCGCGGCGCGATCACGTTCCACGCCGACGAGCGCGCGCTGCTCACGTGCGCGTTCGCGGCGCTGCGCGACTTCGATCCCGACGTGATCGCGGGATGGAACGTCGTCGAATTCGATCTGACGGTGCTGCAGGCGCGCTGCGCCGCGCTCGGCGTGCCGTTCGCGATCGGTCGCGCGTCGGAGCGCGCGCGCGTGCTCGAGGGCATGACCGCGCAGCAGGTCTCGATCGCGCGGGTGCCGGGGCGCGTGGTGCTCGACGGCATCGCGACGCTGAAGAACGCGACCTGGTCGTTCGAGCGGTTCACGCTCGACTTCGTCGCGCGCGCGCTGGTCGGGCGCGGCAAGACGATCGATCCGAGCCTCGATGCGCTCGCCGAGATCCGCCGCATGCACGCGGACGATCCGGACGCGCTCGCGGCCTACAACCTCGAGGACTGCCGGCTCGTGCTCGACGTGTTCGCCGCGGCCGACCTGCTCGGGTTCGCGATCGAGCGCGCGCGCCTCACCGGGCTGCCGCTCGATCGGCAGGGCGGCGCGGTCGCGGCGTTCGATCACCTGTACCTGCCGCGGATGCACCGTCGCGGCTTCGTCGCGCCCGACGTGGGCGTCGACGTCGACGCGATCTCGTCGCCCGGCGGGCACGTGCTCGAGAGCGTGCCGGGGCTCTACCGCGACGTGCTCTCGTTCGACTTCCGCTCGCTGTATCCCTCGATCATCCGCACGTTCCGCGTCGATCCGCTGGGGCTCTGGCAGCCCGGCGAGGATCCGATCGAGGGGTTCGAGGGCGCGACCTTCGCGCGCGAGGGGGCGCTCCTGCCGGACATCGTCGCGCACCTGGCGGAGGCGCGCGCGGCCGCGCAGGCGGCGCAGAACGAGGCGCTGTCGCGCGCGATCAAGATCTTGATGAACTCGTTCTACGGCGTGCTCGGCACGCCGGGCTGTCGCTTCTTCGATCCGAAGCTCGCGAGCTCGATCACCCGACGCGGTCACGAGATCATCGATCGCAGCCGCAGCTTCTTCGAGGAGCGCGGGATGACGGTGATCTACGGCGACACCGACTCGCTGTTCGTGCGCCTGCCCGAGCCGCGCGACGGTCACTCACCCCGCAGCGAGGCGGCGTGCCGCGCCGAGGGCGACCGGCTCGCGGGCGAGATCACGGCGTTCTGGAGGGAGACGATCGCACGCGAGCATCGGCTCGAGAGCTTCCTCGAGATGCGCTTCGAGTCGCACTACCTGCGCTTCCTGATGCCGACGATGCGCGGCTCGGAGCGCGGCAGCAAGAAGCGCTACGCCGGCCTGGTTCGCGCGAAGCGCGGCGCGGTCGAGCTGGTGATCCGCGGGCTCGAGGCGATCCGGAGCGACTGGACGCCGCTCGCGCGCGACGTGCAGCGCGAGCTGCTGCGGCGGGTGTTCACCGACGAGCCCTGGGAAGAGTGGCTGCGCACGATCCGCACGGAGCTCCTCGCGGGCGCGCTCGATGACCGATTGATCTATCGGCGTAGACTGCGCCGGGAGGTAGGCGACTACGGCTCGGCGCCGCCGCACGTCCGCGCCGCGCGCATGATGGAGGACGAGCTCGAGGGCGACGAGATCGAGTACGTGATCACGACGCGCGGCCCGGAGCCGACCGCGCGGCGCAGCGCCCCGATCGATCACGCGCACTATCTGAGCAAGCAGCTCGCGCCCGCGGCCGACGTGGTGCTGCCGTTCCTGGGCACGTCCTTCGAGCGCGTCGCCGGGGCGCAGCTGCAGCTCTTCTAGAGCCGACTCGGGCGCGCCGGAGCGGTCACTCCGCGGGGAGCGTCATCGGAGGGCGCGCGGGGACGATCTGGGTCTGGACGGAGTCGACCTCGCTGGTGACGAGCTCGGCGAGCAGCTCGTACGAGGTGAGGCGCACGCCGAGCGCGGTCGCGAGGCCGATCCCGAGCACGGCGAGCGCGATGCGTGCGGCGAGCGGTGATCCGGCTCGGGCTCGCGCGCGGAGGCGCAGCGTCGATGCCTCGTAGCCGCGGTCGTACTCGAGGCTGTCGTCGATCGCCCGTGCGGCGAACGGGTCGACCGGCGCGGCGGCGGGGCGCTTGGCGCGCGCGGCGGGCCGCCTCTCGGGGCAGGGCCGCACGCGCGAGCGCTTCTCGATCGTCTCGGCGATCAGCGACTCGATCGGGTCCTGGGCGTCGGCATCGGTCCACGCCGCGGCGCCGCGCGGGAGCTCGAGCTCGCTCGCCGCCGTCGCCAGCGCGTTCGCCATCGCGAGCGGGCTCTCGAAGCGGTCCGCAGGATCCTTCGCGAGCGCGCGATCCACGATCGCCTCGACCGTCTCCGGGCAGTCGGGCTGCACGTCGCGCAGGCGCGGCGGCGTCTGCGTCAGCGCCATCGCGAGCGTCGCGCACGGGCCCTTCCCCTGGAAGGGCAGTCGTCCGGCGATCATCTCGAAGAGCACGACGCCGAGCGAGTACACGTCGGCGCGCGCGTCGAGCTCGAGACCGCGGATCTGCTCGGGCGACATGTACTCCGGCGTGCCGAGCACCGTGCCCTCGAGCGTGAAGCGCATGTCGTTCGGGCAGTCGTCGAGCGATGCGATGCCGAAGTCGACGAGCTTCGCGGTGTAGCCACCGGCCTCGCGCGCTTCGAGCATCACGTTGCCCGGCTTCACGTCGCGGTGCACGACGCCGTGCTCGGAGAGGGCGCCCAGGCCCGCGAGCGCTTGCAGCGCGGCGTCGATCGCGGCGGCGATTGGAAGCGCGCCCTGGCGATCGATGCGCGCCTGGAGATCCTCGCCCTCGACGAGCTGCATCACGAAGTACGGCGCACCGTCGTCGAGCTCGCCGAAGTCGAACACCCGCACGACGTTGCGGTGTTGGACGCGCGCCGCGATGCGCGCCTCGCGCCGGAAGCGTCCGAGCATCTCGTCGGCGGCGCTGCCGCAGCGATCGAGGTGGAGCACCTTGATCGCGACCGCGTGCCCGAGCTCGTCGTGCTCCGCGCGGTAGACCGTCGCGTGACCACCACTCCCGAGCGCCTCTCGCACGATCCATCGATCGCCGATTCGCTGCCCAGGCCGGAGATGGCTCTCGACCTCGTCTGCGGCTGACGACATGGCGAGACGGGGTTGCAGTGCTCGTGCCGCGGGCCGCGCGCTCGCGGCGACCGACACCATCGTGGCGCCGAGCCTCGCCGTGTCGTCCAGCCGCGGTCGTGCGGGACGAAATGCTCGCCGGTTCGCACGTTCCGGGCGCGAAGCATCGGCCTCCGAGCCTGCTCGGTGGTGCGTTCGCGCGCGCCGCCACGCGCAGTCTCCGCACACCCATGGCGCGCAGTCACGCTCGGTGTCGGGGAGGTCTCGCGCTCTTCCGCGCTGCGATGCGTGTTCACCCGGACGGGCCCGCCGGCGCGAGCACTCCTGCCGGTGGTCACGCGCGGAACAGGAGATAGTCCCCGTCCGCGTCGCGACACACGCGCTCGCGCGCCAGGCCCGCCTTCTCCAGCACGCGGATCGACGCGGCGTGATCCTCGTCGACGGTCGCGTACACCCGCGCGGCGCCGGTGTGCTCGCGCGCGATGTCGATCAGCGCGCGCGCGATCGCGGTCGCGTGCCCGCGGCCCTGGTGATCGGGGTGCACGGCGAACCCGAGCTCCGGTGCGTCGCCGTCGACCTCGCGGCAGCGCGTCAGCAGCGCGGTGCCGACGTACGCGCCGCTCGAGCCGTCGAACACCGCCAGCGCGCAGAGCACGCGGGGATCGTCGGGCATCAGGTAGCGCTCGAGCAGGCCGGCGACCTCGTCGACCCGCAGCGCGCCCCCGACTCGCGCCATCACGTCGTCGCGCGTGACCAGGCTCGTCAGCAGATCGAGGTCGCCGCGCGCATACGGCCGCAGCAGCAGACCGTCGCGGCGCGTGGGCGGCACGTCGAGCGCCGGCATCCGCTCAGCGCCCTCGCCGCGGCGGGATCGGATGGCGGCGATCGAAGTCGGGATCGCGCGGGAAGCGCGTGTCGCGCTCTTCACGCACCTTGTCGACGAGCGACTTCCAGAACGGCTCCGTCATGATCCCGTTCTGGGGCCCCGGGGGCAGGCGCGTCAGGTGCCGTGGCGATCGTCCCAGGGGATGATGAAGCTCTCGCAATTCCCGGAGAATTCATGGACTTCGCCGTCCATGCGCATGCTGGTCGTCTCGCTGACGCGGCTCTCGAACGCCGCCGCCGACTCGAGGAAGCCGAGCATCTCGCACATCTCCTGATCGTCGAAGCCCCACTGCACGCTCTCGGCGCGCGGGTTCATGAACTCGCAGCCGAAGCGCAGGCCCGTGATCCCGTCGAGATCGATCGGCGGCTCGTAGAACCTGCCGCGCGCTTCTCCGTTGTAGCCGCTGACGTCGAGCAGCATCTCGCCGTCGCGCGGTCCGCCGATGGCCTGCAGGAAGACGCGCGTGCCGAGCGCGTGCGTGTGCGGCAGCGCGTAGTGCAGCCGCATGCGGAAGGGCATGCCGGTCGCGGCCTCGACCTCGTCGCGCAGGGCGCACTCGGTGACGAAGCGCGCGTGCGAGCGCGCGGGGATGTCGAGCGCGTGGTAGTCGATGTGGAAGGGCGCCAGGGGGATGGTCACCTGCTCGCGCGGGATCGTGTAGATCGCGAGGTCCGCGTGGCCGCGGATCGTCTCGGCCGTCGTGTTGAGCACGTGGACGTCGCTGATGATCCGCGCGTGGGGCGGCAGGCGGATCGCGGCGCCCTCGGGGAAGAGCTGCACCTCGCGCTCGGCCTGCGTCGACTGCGCGTACAGCACGCCGCCCGCGAGCGCCGCGTTGAGCTGGTGGTAGTCGCGCTCGGCGCACGGCCACACGCCGTCCGGGCCGTCGAAGAAGTCGTCGGGGACGAACATCCAGTTCGAGTGGTGCGACGCCTCGTCCTGTCGGAGCTCGACGGCGTGCACCCAGAGCTCGGTCTCGTTGCCGAGGGTCCAGCTACGGCAGAGGCCGATGATCTCCTCGCCCGCGGCGGACTCGACCTCGGGGAACGCGTGCGACATCGCGGTGCCGGGGATCGGCGCGCAGGCGCCGCGGAGATCGGCGCGCGTGCCGGCCGCGCAAGGGACGCACGCGGGCGCGCCCTCCTGGAGCTCGCAGCCGCGCTGATCGACGAGGCATCCAGCGGCGGCCTCGGCGTCGCAGAGCGGGACCGTCTCTTCCGGCGCGCAGCCGAGCGCCGCGAGCAGCATCGAGCCCGCGACCGCGACATCACGAAGCTCACTCATGCGCACTCCTGTCGTGTCAAAAACCGAGATCCATGCCCGCGTCCTGGAGGCGGCGCTTGGCATCGCGCGCGCGGCGCGTGGGTCCGAGCGCGAACGGCGCGAGCACCGCCGCGCTGCCGGCCAGCGGGATCTCGCAGACCGCGATGAACGAGTGGAAGCCGTTCGTCCACGCGAGCATCGCCCAGCCGAGCGCGACCATCGTGATCAGCGGCGCGAGGAAGGACAGCGCGATCGTCGCGCCGTGTGAGTTGCGCATCACGAGCAGCGCGAGCCCCAGCTGCACCACGCCGAGCCCGACGAGCGCCCACGGCACGACGTTGTAGAGCGGATCGTGGAACGCCGCGCTGGTCGTGAACTGCACGCCCGAGAGCACCGCGATGACCCCCGACATCCCGTTGAGCGCGGCGGCTGCGCTGACGGTGCCGCGCACTCGCAGCTGCGCGAGATCGGCGTCGCCGTCGGGCTCTCGTGACGTGCCGGTCATCGTTCGGTGTCCCCGCGGCAGCATTGACGCGCGGCCGCCGTCCTGTCCAGCCTGCGCCCGCCACGGCGGGAGTGCTCGCCCCGGAGGGCGCGTACGGGAGCGCGCGCCGCAGCCTGCAGGAGTGCTCGCCCCGGAGGGCGCGTACGGGAGCGCGCGCCGCGCGCGCGGACGGGAGCGACCGGAGCGGGCGAGCCGATCAACCAGCGCCGCGAACGAACGGTTGAGCGCGAGCGGCGGGT
>JALYRN010000370.1 GCA_030855295.1 Myxococcota bacterium
GCCGATCCCGACGCGCTCACGATCCGGTTCGAAGGCGAGCGGGCGATCGTGACGACGCCGGAGGGCGTGGTGATCGAGCTCGTGCGCGAGGCCGAGGAGTGGCGCGTGCTCGACGTGCGCCCGGGCGCGGCCGAGTAGAGCGGGCGATCACCGGGGCTCGGGCGCCGCGCGCTCGTCGGTCGTGCAGAGCACGTGCACGATCGCGGTCGCGATCGGCGCCGCTTCGTCCTCCTGGAACGCGCGCACGGAGACGACGACGATGCGGCGGCCCTGGCGGACGATCGACGCGCGACAGAGCGTGTCCACCGGGCGGCCGGTGCGCAGGTAGTCGATGGTGATCGTGATCGTGCGCGGCAGCACCGGCGCCTCGGCGCGCCAGAGCACCGAGAGGATCGCCGTCGACTCGAGGAGCGCCGCGATCGTGCCGCCGTGCAGCGCGGGGATCGTGGAGTCGCCGATGAGATCGTCCGCGTAGCGCATGCGCGCGACGATCGCGTCGCCCTCGCCGTCCTGCGCGAGCGACAGACCGATCACCGAGGCATACGGGATCGCGGCGGCGAGCACGCTGGGATCGCGGGTCTCGCGGGCGCGCGCGAGGAGCGCCTCGAGCTCGGCGGCGCTCGTGATCGATGCGTCGGTCACAGCGCTGCGCCCGCCGACTTCGTCTTGCGTGCGAACGTGGCGGTGACGGTCGCGATCGGATCGGCGACGTCGTCGACGTAGGCGGTGCCGCGCACGAAGCAGACGTGCTGCGTGATCTTGTAGCAGTCGGCGTGGGCGATCACGGCGCGACCGGGCGCGGCGGGCTTCATGTTGTCGATGCGCAGATCGAGCGTCGCGATCTTCGAGGGGCCGCCGAGCGCGATCATCACCGCGAACCCGCAGGCGGCGTCCATCAGCGACGAGATCGCGCCGCCGTGCATCACGCGCGTGACCGGGTTGCCGATCAGCTTCGGCGCGTACGGCAGGCGCATCCACACCTCGTGCTCGGCGTAGTCGATCACCTCGAGACCGAGCGCGCCGTTGTGCGGGACGCGCTGCTGCATGCCGTGCGTCATCACCGCGCACACCTGCGCTCGCTGTTCGGGCGGGACGTCGAGCTTCATCGGGGCCGCAGTGTACGGCGCGCCGGAGCTCAGAGCCCGAGCGCGCGCAGCTGCACGTCGACCTGCCCGGGCCAGTCGCGGTTGGCGGCAGGGCTCGCGGGGCTCGGGTGCAGGATGCAGCCGATCGCCTGGGGCGCGTGCTCGCCGAGCGCCGTGTGCGCGCGCCGCTCGGCGAAGCCGCCGACGCCGACGACCAGCCGCGGCTGCAGCGTCTCGACGATGCGGACGAGGGCCTCGTCGCACGCCGCGAAGAGCGGCTCGCGCTCGTGCGCCGGGAGCTTGTCGGGCGTGCGGTTCCGGCTCGACTCCTCGATGAAGACGAGCGGGCACCAGTTCACGACGAAGAAGCGCTCGAAGAAGCGCTCCGCGCTGCCGAAGCGATCGCGCGCGTAGCCCCAGAACCGCGTGCCGCTCACCTCGCTGCGCTTGCACTCGAAGCCGAGGACGGGACGCTGCGGATGCTCGCGCGCGGGACGCCCTACGGCGCCGCCGAGCCCGAGGAAGTCGCGGACCATCGCGACATCGCCGAATGGCACGCCGGTCTGCGCCATCCCGAACGGGCCGGGGTTCATGCCGAGCAGCAGCGCCTCGCGCGGGGCCTTCGCGCCGAAGCGCTCGAGGTACGCCTCGTGCGGCGCGCGCGCGTACTCGAGCGGGTTGTAGACGTACGCGACGGGCTCCGCGAAGGAGAGGCGCGAGACCTTCTTCGAGAGCTCGCGGCTGATGCGGACGAGCGGGGTCACGTGAGCACGTCGACGAGGATCTCGGGGCGAGGGACCTCGGCGATCCCCGTGCGCTCGAGGTGCGCGAGCACGGCGAGGACGCTCGCTTCGTCCCACGCGTCGCCCATGATCTGCAGGCCGACCGGCAGACCGCCATCGCTGCGGCCGATCGGCGCGGTCGCGGCGGGCAGCCCCGTGAGGTTGCCGAGGAACGCGAAGCGGCACGCGGCGTCGAGCTCGGTTGTGTCGGCCATGCCCTCGAGCACGTCGGTGTCGCTGAGCTCGGGGGCCGCGCGCGCCGTCGTCGGCAGCGCGAGCACGTCGACCTCGCGCAGGAGCGCGGCGGTGTCGCGCCGCAGGCCGGCGCGGAGCTGCTGCGCGTCGATGTAGTCGTCGGAGTCGAAGGTGCTCATCACACGGATCAGGAGCTGCAGGTCGACGCCGAGCTCCGACCAGCCCGAGCGCCGCGCTTCGTAGAGCGCGCCGTGGGCCTCGAGGCCGATCGAGAGATACCCGATCGACGACGCCCAGCGCGCGAGCTCGAGGCGCACCGGGACGAGGACCGCGCCCTCTCGCGCGAGACCGGAGAGCGCGTCGTGGCAGGCGCGCGCGATCTCCGGCGAGGCGGCGGCGATCTCGTCCTCGAGCACGCCGATGCGGAGCCCGCGCACGCCGCGCTTCATCGCGTCATCGAGGTAGCCGCGCACGAACCCTGGATTCCCGAGCGTCAGCTCGTCGCTCGGATCCTCGCCGCTCGTGACCTGGAGGAAGCGCGCGAGGTCGAGCACCGATGCGCCGAGCGGACCGAGGTGCGCCATCGTTCCGCCGAACCCGTCGCCGTGGCGCGAGATGCGGCCGAACGTCGGCTTGATCCCCCAGATGCCGTTGAACGCGGCGGGGATGCGGATCGATCCGCCTCCGTCGCTTCCGAGCGCGACCGGCGCGAGGCCGGTCGTGACCGCGACGGCGGCGCCGGTCGAGCTGCCGCCTGCGCTGTGGCGGGGGTTCTGGGGGTTGCGCGGCAGCACGCGGCACGCGTTCACGCCGAGCGGCGTCATGCCGTACTCGGTCATCGCGGTGTGGCCGAGCACGATCGCGCCGGCGGCGCGGAGCCGCGACACCACGGTGGCGTCGACCGCGTCGGTGCGCGAGGGCATCGAGGTGCCGAGACGCGCGCCCTGGCCCTCGAGATCGACCTCTTCCTTCACGGGGACCGGAACTCCGTCGAGGGCGCCGAGCGGATGTCCCTCCTTCCAGCGTCGCGCCGACGCCTCGGCATCGCGCAGCGCCCGCGCCTCGTCGCGATACAGCAGCGGATCCATCGCGGGCCGGCGGGAGGCGAGCGCGCGAGAGGCGTCGAAGCAGCGGCGGGCCACGCCGACCGGGCTGAGCGCGCCGCTCTGGTACGCCGCGGTGAAGCGCGCAGCGGTGGGCGCGTGCTCACGGCTCGTCGTCGGCAGCGGGAGGTCGTCGCTCGCGCGCTGCGGAGGCACGCGCGCCTGGGTGGGGCGCGCCGAGAGCGGGAAGGGAGCGCGCAGCTCCCACGGGAGCGCGCGCATCGCGTCCACCTTCAGATCACCGCGGATCAGCGCGCCGACCAGGCGCCGGAACGGATCGGCGTCGGTCGCGCGGACGATCGCGCGCAGGGCCCGGCCGGAGAGTCGCGGAGGCGGCGGCAGCTTCATGCGGCGCGACCTTTGCCGACGCGCGAGGACGCGTCAATTCGAGGGTTGCGGCGGCAGCGCGCGGCGCTCTATTTTCGGGCGCGGAGAGAGACGACGTGAGCGGCCACAGCAAGTGGGCGACGATCAAGCGGCAGAAGGGCGCGGCGGACGCCAAGCGCGGCAAGGTCTTCAGCAGGGTCGCCAAGGAGATCATGACCGCGGCGCGCATCGGCGGCGGCGATCCTTCGGGGAACCCGCGGCTGCGCCGCGCGATGGACCTCGCGCGCGCGAGCAACATGACCAACGACAAGGTCCTCGCCGCAATCAAGAAGGGCACCGGGGAGGCCGGCGCCGATGCCTACGAAGAGCTGCTCTACGAGGGCGTGGGGCCCGCTGGGGTGCTCGTCGTGATGGACGTGATGACCGACAACCGGAACCGCACCGCCGCGGAGATCCGGAAGATCTTCGACAAGCACGGCGGCACGATGGGCGGCGCCGGCGTCGCGGGCTGGGCGTTCGATCAGCGAGGCGTGATCACGCTGGCCAAGGGCGCCGCGACCGAGGAGCAGCTCTTCGAGCTCGCGGTCGGCGCAGGTGCCGAGGACGTCGGCGACGACGGCGATGCCTGGACGATCACGACGCCGCGCGAGGCGCTCGACGTGGTGCGCGATGCGCTCGAGACGGCGAGCGTGCCGATCGCGAGCGCAGATCTCTTGCAGCTTCCGAAGACGACGAAGATGCTGGAGGGCGCGGACGCGGAGAAGATGATGTCGCTGCTCGAGACCCTCGAAGATCACGACGACGTGCAGAAGGTCGCGAGCGAGGCCGACTTCAGCGACGACGCCGTCGCGGCGTCCTCGGGACGAGCGACGGCCTGAGGTGCGCGTCCTCGGGATCGATCCAGGCACGAGGAAGCTGGGCTGGGGCGTCGTCGAGCGCCGCGGCGCCAAGCTCTGCGGCGTCGCGGCGGGCGTCGTGTCGCTCGATCCACGGACCGAGCTGAGCGATCGGCTCGCGCACGCGTTCGAGCAGCTCGAGCTGATGATCGAGGATCACGACCCCGACGTCGTCGCCGTCGAGGACGTGTTCTTCGCGAAGTTCGCGTCGGCGGCGATCAAGCTCGGCCACATCCGCGGCGTGGTGCTGCTCGCGGCGGCGCGCGCCGACAAGCCCGTGACGGAGTGGCCGCCGTCGCTGGTGAAGCGGACCGTCACGGGGCGCGGCGCTGCCGAGAAGATCCAGGTCGGGCGCGTCGTCGCCGCGACGCTGGGCCTCGCGGTGGTGCCGCCGGCCGACGCCGCCGATGCGCTCGCGATCGCGATCACGCACCTGGCGAGCACGCCCTACGCGGCCCTGGCGAGAGGCGGCATCGGCGCGATCCCGGTCGCGCTGAAGGCGCCCGCCCGCGCCCGCAAGTGATCACGCCATCTGCAGCGTGCGTCTCACGAGCGCCACGAGCGCCATCGGATCGATCGGCTTCACGAGGAAGCCGTCGGCGCCCAGCGACGAGAGCAGGCGCCAGTCGGGCGCGCCCCCGGTCGCGGTGACGACGAGGACCGGCATGCGCTCGGACCTCGGGGTCGAGCGGATCGCGGCCGTGAGCTCGATGCCGTTGAGCCCGGGCATGTCCAGATCGATGATCGCGAGCGCAGCAGGACGGCGATCGAGCTCGCGGAGCGCGGCGTCTCCGTCGGGGACGCAGACGATCTCGGCGCCCGGGAAGGCCCACTCGAGGGTCTCGCGCAGCAAGGCGGCGAAGTCCTCGTCGTCGTCGGCGACGAGCAGACGCTGCACGCGGCGGGCGCCGGCGCTCGCGGTCTCGCGCGCATCGAGGAGCTCCCGGCGGAACGCCTCGGGCGAGACCGTCCGGCGCTCCGGCGCCTTCTCCAGCGCGCGCATGAGCACGGCGTCGAACGCGCTCGGGAGATCGGCGCGGAGCTCGGTCGCGAGCGGCGGCAGGTCGTGCGCGTGACGCGACATCATCTCGACGGCGCCGTGGGCCTCGAAGGGCAGACGACCGGTCAGCAGCTCGAACGCCATCACTCCCAGCGAGTACACGTCGGCGCGGTGCTCCATCCCCGGCGCGACCGGATCTCCGCGCACGATCTCGGGCGCCATGTACGCGGGCGTTCCCGAGACGGTGTCCTGATCGGACGCGCGCGGACGATCGAGCACCCGCGCGAGACCGAGATCGGCGACCGCGATGCGGAACGCAGGCCCCACGAGCACGTTCGTCGGCTTCAGATCGCGATGCACCGCGCCGGCGCGATGGATCGCGGTGAGACCACGGCAGACCTGATCGAGCGCGCCGATCGCCTCGTCGATCGACAGCTCGTCGCGCTGTGTGCGCCATGCGTCCACCGTCGTGCCCGGCACGTACTCCATCACGAAGTAGGGAGCGTCCTGGTGCTCGCCGAATGCGTAGATCTCGACGACGTTCTCGTGCCGCACGCGCGCCATCGTGCGCGCCTCGCCGACGAACCGGCGGTGCGCGTCCTTGCTCGCGACGTAGTCGGGATGGATGAGCTTGATCGCGACGTCCCGCTCGAGCCCCTCGTCACGCGCCAGCACGACGATGCCCATCGCGCCCTCGCCCAGCGAGCGGGCGACGCGGTACGTACCGGCGATCAGCGCACCCTGCTCGGGTCGCCCCGCCCACGGCGGAATACGTGACGGGCGCAGCTCGCGGGCCGGAGCAGCGAGCGTGTCGGCCGGCGGGCGTCCCACCGTCGGCGCCCCGCGCCGGCCGTGTCGATCACGTTCGTCGCCGTCGCTCAGCTGCCTTCCTCCGCACCGGGCAGCGTGCCCGTGACCGCAGAGTCCTGCAACATATGCGGATGTCCCGGGAGAAGCCGACGTCGCTCGAGGCGCGCCTCTCGGTGCTGCGCAAGCAGATGGAGGACGGCTTCCCACGGCGCGCGGCGGAGCTCCGCGCCGCGGTCGATCGGCTCGCAGGAGGTGAGGTCGGAGCGCGCGCGGAGATCCGGCGGCTCGCGCACAAGCTCCGCGGAACCGCCGGCTCGTACGGGCACACCGCGCTCGGCGAGCAGGCGGGCGATGTCGAGGTGCTCGCGGCCGCCGACGGCGAACCGGGCGCGCTGGTCGCGGCGGCGCTCGGGCTCGTCGCGTCGATCGGACG
>JALYRN010000371.1 GCA_030855295.1 Myxococcota bacterium
CGCGAGCATCGGGCCGTCCGGCACCTCGTCACCGAGGCCGGCGCGCCGTGCGATCTCTCGCGCCGCGCCGCGCAGCTCGCGAACGCTCGGCACCTCGGTCGGGTTGGGAGCGGTCACGCAGCGGGCGCGCGCCAGCTGCCACGCCGCGACGGGGAGGCTCCCGGCTTCGTCGAGGAGCCGCCGATGCGCGTCCCGCTGCCCGAGCGAGAGGAGCCATTCCGTCAGCGTCATCCTGTTGCCCATGGCGCACCTCCTTCGGACGACCCTCGGGACGTCGGGTTCGCAGGTCGAGATCTCGACGGCGCCGCCCTCCGCGACTTCGCCAGCGTCCGGTGCGATTGCGATCTGCGTGCCGTCCCGGAGCGCGTGCAGACGGGGCGTGAGCGCCTCGTGATCGCGGCAACGCGTCACGGATCGGGGCTCTCTTGCGTCCCGGCGCCGCGCTTCACTCCGCGGCGGCGTCCTTGTCCTTGGCCTTGCGCTCGCGCTGGGGCTCGCCGGCGGCGTGCTTCTGCTCGAGGTTCTCGATGACGTCGGGCTTCGGGATGTCGATCCCGGTGCTCTCGTCGGCCCTCGGCATCGGAGGCGGCACGCCCGAGGCCTTCTCGTCGAGCGTGCGCCAGCCCCACGCCCGGCGTTTCTTCTCGACGTAGTCGCGCGATCCGAGGAGCACCGCGATCCAGCGCGTGTCCTCGTTCACCTCGAGCGCGCTGCGCAGCAGCATCGTCAGCGGCACCGCGAAGAGCGCGCCGACGGGCCCCCACAGCCACCCCCAGAAGAACATCGAGACGAACACCACGAGCGTCGAGAGCCCGAGCGTCTGCCCCATCATGCGGGGCTCCATCACGCTGCCGATCACGAACCCGATCGAGAGATGCCCCGCCGCCACCCCGGCCGCCGGTCCGGGCCCGAGCGTCAGGAGCGCGACGAGCAGCGGAGGGATCAGCGAGATCGCAGGTCCGAGCGAGGGGATGTAGTTGAGCAGGAAGGTCAGCAGCCCCCAGAGCAGCGGGAACTCGAGCCCCATCACCGCCATCCAGCAGCCGGTCAGCACGCCCGTCAGCACCGAGAGCACCGTCTTGACGACGAGGTATCGCTGCACCTCGTAGGCGGCGAGCGCGGACTTCTCGAGGTGCGGGTTGGCGCGCCCGAGGAGCAGCTGCAGCTTCTCGCGCGCGGCGCGCGTCTCGAACAGCAGGAACGCGAGCAGCAAGATCACCAGCACGGTGTTGCTGAGGATCTGCGTGAGCTGGTGCACGACGTCGCCGACGACGCCCATCACCGCGCCCGTCGACTGCAGCTCGTCGAGGAGCCCGTAGTCGACCCGGAAGCCCCACTCGCGCAGCGCATCGATGGTCTGGTGGGCCAGGGCGTTGAGCGCGATCTGGTATCCGGGGATCGCCTCGGCGAACCCCGAGAACGACGTCCAGAGCAGCGCGCCGAAGCCGACGACGAGCCCCATGTCGAGCAGCAGCGTCAGCACGATCGCGAGCGCCTCGGGCATCCGCGCGCGCACCTCGAGGAACCGCACGATCGGCGCCGAGATGACGGCGAGGAAGAGCGCCGTCAGCATCGGCAGGAAGAACCCGCCCGCGACGCGCAGCCCGGCGATGATCAGCACGAGCGCCGCCAGGACCAACACGGTCTTCAGGGCGGAGCCGACGCGCATGCGTTCAACCTAGCCCCCGCAGCTCGCCGCGTCACGAGCTGCGTGCGAGCACTCCTGCTGACTCAGGGATCGATGCCGAAGAGCGTCGTGAAGCTCTCGCTCATGCGTGCGAGCACCTCGTCCTCGCTGCACTTCCACAGCTCGGCCGCGAACGCAGCCGTTCCCTTCACGTGCGCGGGCTCGCTGCGC
Organism: Myxococcota bacterium; assembly: GCA_030855295.1. Classification (GTDB taxonomy): domain Bacteria; phylum Myxococcota_A; class Polyangia; order Polyangiales; family Sandaracinaceae; genus Sandaracinus. The sequence goes on from JALYRN010000371.1 coordinate 1,859, forward strand.
ACGCCGGCCTCGGGGCCGAGGTAAGGGCAGTCGGTCTCGAGCAAGATCTTGTCGCGCGGCAGCGTCTCGAGCATCCGCGTGAACGCCTCGTTGCGCCGCGCGTTCGCGGGGATCGAGAGCCAGTGACCGCGCTCCGCGATCTCTCTCGCGAGCTTCACGCGGCCGCCGAAGCAGTGCCAGTTCACGCGCGTCGCGCCCATCTCGACGAGGATCTCGAGCGCGCGCCGCTCGCGCTTGCGCGTGTGGATCACAATCGGCTTGTCGTGCTCGAGCGCGATCGCGACGAGCTCGCGGAACACGTCCTCCTGCGCGGCCCAGAGCGCCTCGGGCACCCAGTATCCGTCGAGCCCGATCTCCCCGATCGCGATCGCATCGGCGGCGTGCTCCCGCACCCACGCGACGCCCTCCTCGGCGCTCACCGGCGGCGCGTCGCGCGGATACTCCACGCCCATCGCCTCCATCTGCACCAGGACCGCGTCGACCGGATAGAGTCCGAAGGCGGGCCTGACGATCGGCCCTCCGTCCGCGCCCGAGAACCTCTGCGCGAGCGCGCGGACCGCCTCGTTGTCGCTCGGGTTCAGACCGTTCGAGACGATCGTCGTCACGCCCGCGGCGCGCGCGCTCGCGATCACCTCGTCGATGCGCGGGAAGATCTCGGGGTGCGTCAGGTGCGCGTGAACGTCGAAGAGGCCCACGGCCGTGCTCGGCTCAGGAGGGCTTCGAGTCGTGGCCGAAGCTCGACGTCGACCTGCGATCGCGCCCCGTCATCCACGCGATCACGCCGAGCAGGAGGATCACGAAGGTCCCGCCGGTGACGATCCAGAGCCCGAGCCCGGTGTGCTGCACGAACATCTGCAGGAGCACGTACAGCGCGTACCCGATGATCGCGACCGCGACGCCGACCGCGACCTGTCCCGACCACTTGAAGCCCATGAACGAGATCGCCGACAGCGCGATCCCGAGCGCCGGGATCGCGAACAGCACGATCGACGCCGACCCCAGCCGGTTGCTCGCCGCGAGCTCGAGCCCGTTGTAGAGCTCCATCATCCCAGGGACCGAGTCCTCCGCGGTCGACGCCAGGTTCAGCCACGGCAGGAAGAACCCGACCAGCAGCGAGAGCCCTGCGAACCCGATCAGCACGCGCAGTGCGATCTGCAGCGGCGTCGCCGACGGCGTCGCCTTCGGCGTCTTCGCGAGCGCGCTCCCGGAGGTCGCGTCCTCGTCGTCGGCGGTGATCACGGTCTTGGTGCTGGTGGCGGTGGGCTCGGCCATTCGATATCTCTCCGTCGACCTTACCGCATGTCTCGGTGGCGCGCCGCGCTTCGTCGGGGCACCTTCGCGCGCCGTGGAGCTCCCCCGTCCCCTCGACCCCGATCTGATCGCCGACTGCCCGTACGGTCCCGGCGGCTTCCTCCTCGACGCGCTCCTCGCGCTCGACGTCGAGCGCAGCCTCGTGCGCGCCCGCATGCCGACCCATGACGAGCTCCCTCTCACGCGCGAGCAGCGCGCGCACCCGATCCGTCATCCGCGTCACGTCTCGGGCGGGCTGATGGTGCACATGACGGGGATGATCGGGTTCGTGCACGCCTACCACGTGCTCGGGCTGCGTCATCGCGATGGCTGGATCGGCTACGGCGGGCGCATCCACTCCGCGCGCTTCCGATCGCTCGCGAGCCCGGGCGAGCCGATGGAGCTCGAGTGCGTCGCGAAGCAGCTCCGCCGCGGCGAGCGCCGCGTGCTCGCGCGCTACGACATCCGATTCGAGCAGGGCGGCAAGCTGATCTACGAGGGTGATCAGACCGCGATGTGGCTCAAGGTCGACGAGACCAACGCCGCCGAGCTGATGTCCGCGAGCGAGCCCTAGCGGCAGCGGTCGCTCAGCGACAGCGATCGGTGAGACAGCGCGCGATCGGCGCGCTGCACTCGGTCATGAAGCACGAGAGATCGCTGCACGTGCCGATGTTGCGGATCGCGCACGAGACCACCTCGTCGAGGTAGATCCGCGACGACGGACACGTCTGCGACACGCACCCCGAGAGGCACGAGAGGCTGAAGTCGGGAATGCCGCCCCCGCCGAACTCGAAGCAGCCGAACACGCACGTCAGGCTCTCGCCGCAGCTGTTCAGCTCGCACATCCCGCAGTCGCTCGCGCAGTTGATGCAGTCCTCGAAGCGCGACGGCTCGCAGCGCATGTTCCCGCAGAACGCGCAGGAGCCGCAGTCGGCCGGGCAGCTCGAGCAGAGCTCGGTGCCGCTGCAGCGGCCGTCGCCGCATCCGGTGCAGCGACCGCAATCCTCGACGCACGTGAAGCAGGTCTCGCCCGAGCCTGCGTCGCACATCCCGTCGCCGCACGGATCGCACGCCTCGCAGTCCGCGGGGCACGAGAAGCAGTTCTCCGCGCCGTCGCAGAACCCGTTGGGGCACAGCGGGCATGCGCCGCAGTCCTCGGTGCACGACGCGCACGTCTCGCCGCGCGCCGCGTCGCAGGTTCGATCGCCGCACGTGCTGCACACGCCGCAGTCGCGCGCGCAGGTGCTGCAGTCCTCGAGCCCGTTGCACATCCCGTCGCCGCACGTCTCGCACGCGCCGCAGTCCTCCGGGCAGGTGCTGCATCGCTCGGTCGCGCTGCACGTCGCGTCACCACAGCGAACGCAGCGCCCGCAGTCGACCGAGCAGCTCGAGCAGTCCTCGCCGCCGGTGCACATGCCGTCGCCGCAGGTCACGCAGCGGCCGCAGTCCGCGGGGCACGAGCTGCAATTCTCGCCGACGCCGCACGCGCCGTCGCCGCAGCGCATGCACACGCCGCAGTCGCTCGGGCACGAGAAGCAGTCCTCGCCCGCCGCGCACATCCCGTCGCCGCACGTGTCGCAGCGGCCGCAGTCGTCGGGGCAGCTCCGGCACGACTCGCCCGCGTCGCAGGCGCCGTTGGGGCACGCGGGACAGAGGCCACAGTCCATCGGGCAGGTGTCGCAGCTCTCGCCGGTCGCCGCCGTGCACATCCCGTCGCCGCACCCGCCGCAGGTGCCGCAGTCGGTCGGGCAGCTCGAGCACGACTCGTCGACGTTGCACGTCCCGTCGCCGCACACCTCGACCACGGTGCGGTCCGGGCGCATCAGGTCGCCGTCGATCCCTGGACCTGCATCGAACCCGTCGGTCGGCGTCCCCCGGAGCGAGGAGCGGCCGCACGCGGCGAGCCCGATCGCGAAGAGCGCGGCGGTCGAGAGCAGGGCGAGGCGCTGGACGGTCATGCTCGTCTCCAGGAAAGGGAAGGCGCCGACACGGTAGAGGAATCGCCTGGGCTCCGCCACCGCGCGAGCCCCGATCGCCGATCGCGGGCGCCCGCTGGTGAGTGAGATCACGCCGCGCGCGGTCGCGCGTACAGCCCGCGCGCGCGTTTCGCGTGTCACTCCTCGCGCACGCGGTAGCGCGGCGGCTCCCAGCCCGCGAGCCCGAGATCCGCCATTCCGCGCACGGTGAGCACGGCGATCGCGATCACGTCCTGCGTCCCGCCCGGCGGCGCGAGCTGGTCGCTCGCGAGCGCGCCGACCCACCGCGCCGCGAGTCGCAGGAAGACCCCGCCGTGCACGCCGTCGGGCAGGAAGAGGGGCACGTCGACGCCGAGCCCGACCGCGGTCGCCAGCCCGACCTCGCTCGAGAGCGGCCCGACCGCGACGCCGAGATCGATCCCGATCGAGTCGACGAAGAGATCGAGCCATCGATCCCCCGACTGGAGGTTCGAGAGGAACCGGACCAGGAAGAGAGGTCGCAGGTCGAGCGCGATCACGACGCGCGAGTCGCCCTCGGGCCGCCACTCGGGCGCGATCAGGAGACCGCCGGTGTCGACGAGCCGCGCGCGCAGCTCGATCGTGGTGGTGCCGGTGACGTCGGGACCGGTGCGATCGAGGAACGCCACGCCGCCTCCGATGCCCACGCTGAGCGCGAGATCGCCGTCGAGGCGGCCGTACACGGTGTCGCCCTCGTCGGCGCGAGCGCGCGATGGCGGGAGCGCGAGCAGCGCGGCGAGCAGGGGAATCGCGAGCGAGCGAGCCACGACGCGCGCGACTGTAGGCCCCGGGCGGTGCGAGATCGAGCGCGGCCGGTCAGAAGTGCGCGTGCGAGCGCGCGGGAGGCTATCCTCCCGCGCATGGTGTTCTGCCAGTCGTGCGGCGCGCGCAACACCGAGGACGCGCTCTTCTGCAACATGTGCGGCGCGAAGATCGCGCAGAGCGGCGAGCCGGGCGGCCCCGTCGGCGGCGCGGGCGCGCCCTCGGGCACCGGTCCGATCGCGGCGGAGCGCGGCGGAGCGAGCACGGGAGGCGGTGGATCGAGCGCCGGCACGAGCACGACGATGAGCGGGTCGAGCGTGTCGCTCTCGGCGATCGGCGTGCGCTCGTCGGGGCGCACGTACGGCATCCTGATCGGTGCGGGGCTCGTGCTGTTCGCGCTGGGCGCGGTCGGCATGTGGCTGGTGATGCGGCCTGGCGAGGGCGCCGAGGTCGCGACGGGCGAGACCGGCGAGGACGTCGAGGGCGAGACCGGAGACGAGGAGCCGATCGAGCTCGGTGAGCCGGTCCCGGCGGGCGACGAGACGCCGTCGGAGATCGACTTCGTGCCGGGCACGCCCCGCGTCGCGCGGACGAAGGCGCCGACCAAGCGCACCGGCACCAGCGCGTCGACCGGCGGCAGCCGAGCCGGAACCGGAAGCGGCAGCGCGACGGGCGGCGGAAGCGGCAGCGCGACGGGCGGCGGAAGCG
>JALYRN010000372.1 GCA_030855295.1 Myxococcota bacterium
CGGCTGGACGGGGCGCCTGTTTCCATTGGAAGACGCGGCCGACGAGGAGCGGCGGGCGGCGAGCGCCAGCGGCGGCACGGGCGAGGCGCTGCTCGCGCTGCGCGGCGACGGAACGGTGCTGCTCGTATGAGCGCTACGATGCGCCGCATGGGGCTGTCGACATGAGCACCGAGGGCTCGCCGCGAGAAGCTCCGGCGGCGCCGGTGCGCTCCGCGCGCACGCGGCGCAAGGGCATCCGCGAGGACGCGCTGAACGTCCCGAACCTGCTCACGATGCTGCGCGTCGTGCTGATCCCCGTCGTGCTGTGGCTGATCGCCGACGGCACGCCGCGCGGGAATTTCTGGGCCGCGCTGGTCTTCCTCTTCTGCGCGATCACCGACGCGGTCGACGGCTGGCTCGCGCGCCGCATGAACCTGATCAGCGTGCTCGGGAAGTTCCTCGACCCGCTCGCCGACAAGCTCCTCGTGATGGCGTCGCTCGTCGCGATGACTGCGATGGGGCGCGTGCCCGCGTGGGCGGTCGTCGTCATCGTCGCGCGCGAGCTGTCGATCACGAGCCTGCGCGTGATCGCGATGAGCGAGGGCGTCACGATCGCGGCGGGGCAGGGCGGCAAGGAGAAGGCCGCGCTGCAGATGGTCGCGATCCTGATGCTGATCCTGCACCAGCCGTACTTCGTCGACTTCCTCGTCGCGGCGCCGGTGCGGCTGGACTTCCACCAGATCGGGCTGTGGCTGCTCTACGGCAGCGTCGTGCTCGCGCTGACGAGCGCCGGCGAGTACGTGAAGCTCTTCGTCGAAGCGGTCGAGCTCAAGGAGAAGCGCCTCGCAGAGCTCGACCGCGAGTGATCGACAGGAGTGCTCGCCCCGGAGGGCGCGTACGGGAGCGCGCGCCGCGCGCTCCTGTCGGCTCAGGCGGTCGCGATCTCGTGCTCGAGCTCGATCAGGCCGCTCTTCTGTGCCCACCAGAGCACGCCGACCACGAGGTTGCGCCGGTCGCCGAGGAACGCCGGATCGTTGCCCTCGAAGTAGTGCCCGGCGAACTGGAAGCCCCAGCCGACCGTGAACAGACCGACCGCGACCGGGAAGCCGACGATCGTGATCGCGAGCGGCAGGCTCGCGAGGATCATCGGGATGCCGATCATGTGCGTGATCTGGTTGCGACGATCTTGGTGATCGCCCTTGTACTGCTCGAGGAGCAGGCTCCACTCGGGGTTGATCCGAACCTTCATGACACCACCTCCGGGCGGGCGGTGTAATTGGTATGACCACTCCGCGCAAGCGAGCGCGAGTCGAACGCCGTTCGACGGCGGTAGACGGTTCTACGGGTGCAGGCGGTTGAGCATCCGCGGGAACGGGATCGTCTCCCGCACGTGCGGCAGCCCGCAGATCCACGCGACCGTGCGCTCGATGCCGAGGCCGAACCCCGCGTGCGGGAAGCTGCCGTAGCGGCGCAGGTCGAGGTACCACTCGAACGCTTCCTTCGGGAGCTTGTGCGTCTCGATCGCGCTCTCGAGCTTCGCGAGGTCGTCCTCGCGCTGTCCGCCGCCGATGATCTCGCCGTAGCCCTCGGGCGCGAGCACGTCCATGTTGAGCGCGAGCGACGGGTCCTTCTCGTCGCGCTTGAAGTAGAACGCCTTGAGGTCCATCGGATAGCGGTGGACCATCACCGGGCGATCGAAGCCCTGCGAGATCACCGTCTCCTCGTCGCCGCCGAAGTCGTCGCCGACCTTCGCGTCGTGACCGGCCTTGCGGAGGATCTCGATCGCCTCGTGATAGCGGATGCGAGGGAAGGGCCGCTGCACGCGCTCGAGCGGCTTCACGTCGCGCTCGAGCACCTCGAGCTCCTTGCGGCGCCGGTCGAGCACGCGCGCGACGACGCTGACGAGGAAGTCCTCTGCGAGCTCCATGTCGCCCGCGAGATCGAGGTACGCGACCTCGGGCTCGACCATCCAGAACTCGGCGAGGTGTCGCCGCGTCTTGCTCTTCTCGGCGCGGAACGTGGGCCCGAAACAGTAGACCTTGCCGAGCGCCGCGGCCGCGGCCTCCATGTAGAGCTGCCCGCTCTGCGTCAGGTACGCGGGCTCGCCGTGGTACTCGGTCTCGAACAGCGTGCTCGTGCCCTCGCACGCGTTCGGCGTGAAGATCGGCGCGTCGACCAGCGTGAAGTCGTTCGAGTCGAAGTAGTCGCGCACCGCGGCGATGATCTCCGCGCGCACCCGGAGGATCGCCCACTGGCGCTTGCTCCGCAGCCAGAGGTGCCGGTTGTCCATCAGGAAGTCGGTGCCGTGCTCCTTCGGCGAGATCGGGAACTCGCGCGCCGGCAGCGCGATGACGTCGAGCTCGCTGACGCCGACCTCGAACACGCCCTTCTGCTTCGCGTGCTCGCGCACCGTGCCGGTGACGCGCAGGCTGGTCTCCTGCGTCAGGTGATCGGCGCTCGCGAAGAGCTCGGGCGAGACCTCGCCCTTGAACACGACGCACTGGCAGATGCCGCTGCCGTCGCGCACTTCGAGGAAGTGCAGCTTGCCGCTCGAGCGCTTGTTGTAGAGCCAGCCCGAGAGCGTGACCTTGTCGCCCACGTGAGCGCCGAGCTCTTCGATCCGCACGACCTTCGCTGACATCCGGCGGGGTGTACCGCGCGCCGTGGCGCTTGGCGAGCGGGGTGCTATCGACGCGCATGATCGTCTTCGAGAGCCGTCTCGCGCGCCGCTTCGTCGGACGGCTCGAGCGGGGCGAGGAAGTGATCGCGACGCTGCAGCAGCTGTGTGAGCACGAGCGCATCCGCTCGGCGTGGATCCACGGCGCGGGCATCCTCGAGTGGGCCTCGCTGACGGAGTGGGACCCGACGCGCGAGGCCTGGCGCGCGCCGCGCCGCATCGAAGGACCGCTGACGGTGCTCTCGCTCGAGGGCAACGTCGCCATCCGCAACGGGCCCCCGTGGGTGCAACTGCACGTGATGCTCTCGCGGCAGACCGGCGCGAGCTCGCTCGAGACGCTCGGCGGAACGCTCGCGTCGGCGCGCGTGTACTCGATCGAGTTCGCGATCGAAGCGTACGAGGACGTGCGCCTCGAGCGCGACGAGGACCTGACGACGGGGCTCTCGCTGTTCAAGGGCTCGAGCGTGCGCGGTGTGTTCGCGCGGGGCGGTGAGAGCGCTGCGTCGCGGCCGCCCTCGCGTCCGAACGCGGCCGAGCCGCGCCCCGCCGCGCGCGAGCGCGAAGAGGAGGTCGAGGAGCAGCCCGCGTCGGCAGAGGCGCCGAGCACGCCCGGCGCTGCGACCGGCGGCATCTCGTGGGCGCAGGCTGCGGCGGCGTCCGAGGAGGCCGAGAAGCGCGTGGTCGCCGCGCCCGCGCCGCGCCGCGCCGAGCGTCCCGCCGTCGCCGGTCACCTCCCGCCGCCGATCCCCGAGAAGAAGGAGCGCGCCGCCCCCGCCTTCCTCGACGAGCCCGCGCCGCAGAAGGGCGACTGGATCGATCATCGCCAGTTCGGCCTCTGCCGCGTCGACGGCGAGGACGAGGACGGTGGGCTCCGCATCCGGCTGCCGTCGGGCGCGCGGAAGGTGATCCGGCTCGACTACCTCGAGGTGCTGCCGCCGCGGCACGAGGGCGACCGTCGCATCTTCCCGCTCCGTCCCCGAAAGCGCTGATTTTCAGGCGTCTCTCCTTGAGCGCGCGGCTGCGACATTGCACATTTCGCCGATGTCGCGTCGGCCTCTTCGCTTCTCCTCGATCGTCTGCCTCTCTCTCCTCACGCTCGCGGCTTGCGGGCGCACCACGCTCCTGCCGCTCGATCCGGGCTCGCCAGGGACGCTGGACGGCGGGATCGACGGCGGGATCGACGGGGGCCGCGACGCGGGGGACACCGGCATCCCGGACATGTGCCCGCCCGGACGCATCCGCTGCGGCGACCGCTGCGTGGACACCTCGAGTGATCCCGAGAACTGCGGCGCGTGCGGCGCGACTTGTTCGGACGGGCTGGTCTGCTCCGGCGGCGAGTGCAGAGGCGGCTGCCCCGAGCCGCTGACCGACTGCGAAGGCGGCTGCGTCGATCTCGAGCGCGATCCCGTCAACTGCGGCGAGTGCGGGAACATCTGTCCGATGGGCGCCGAGTGCCGCGCCGGAGCGTGCGAGCTCGTCTGCCCCGCGGGTCGAGAGATCTGCGACGGCGTGTGCGTCGATCTCCGCCGAGACCCTGCGAACTGCGGTGGATGTGGCAACACGTGCGAGGGCGGCGAGGTGTGCAGCGGCGGTCTGTGCGCGAGCGTGTGCGAGATGCCGCTCGTCGACTGCGACGGCTCGTGCGTCGACACCCGGACGAACGGCGCGAACTGCGGCGCGTGCGGCAACGTCTGCGCGCCCGGCACCGTGTGCAGTGCGGGCACGTGCGCCGCGACGTGTGCCGCGCCGCGCACGAGCTGCAGCGGCGACTGCGTCGATACGCTGAACGATCCGTCGCACTGCGGCGGCTGCGGCATGAGCTGCCCTGCCGGCGCGGGGTGCGTGCTCGGGACGTGCGTCACCGAGTGCCCGTTCCCGACCGAGCGCTGCGGCGGCACCTGCGCGAACGTCGTCACGGACCCCGCGAACTGCGGCGCGTGCGGCAACGCGTGCGCGGCCGGCGAGCTCTGCCAGTTCGGCTCATGCGTCGGCATGTGTCGCGCGCCGCTGGTCGAGTGCGCCGGCGGGTGCACCGACTTCCGGATCGATCCCGCGAACTGCGGCGGCTGCGGCAATCGCTGCGGGCGCGGCCAGATCTGCGGCCTCGGGATGTGCTTCACGCCGTGCTCGGACGACCTCTCGCTCTGCCCGACCGGGTGTGAGGATCTCACGACCGATCCGACGAACTGCGGCGCGTGCGGGTTCGCGTGCGCGAGCGGTGAGATCTGCTCGTCGGGGCGCTGCCTCGACACGCGCTGCATGGCCCCGCGCGTCGACTGTGGCGGGACCTGCGTCGACCCGACCGCCGATCCGAACAACTGCGGCGGCTGCGGCGTCACGTGCCCGATGGGCAGCCGCTGCGAGTCGAGCATGTGCATCGTCGTCTGCGAGCCGCCGCTGCTCGACTGCGGCGCGGGCTGCATCGACCCATCGACCGATCCGCGCAACTGCGGCGGCTGCGGCGTCACGTGCGCGCTCGGCGCGGTGTGCTCCGCCGGCGTGTGCGGCACGCCGTGCCCGGCGCCGCGGATCACCTGCGGCACGAGCTGCATCGATCCCCTGACCGACGGCATGAACTGCGGCGGCTGCGGCACCGCGTGCGGCGCCGGCGAGATCTGCACGATGGGCACGTGCACGACCACGACGTGCCCGCCCGACCGGACCTTCTGCGACACCGAGTGCGTCGACACCGCGATCGACCCCGATCACTGCGGCGGCTGCGGGAGCTCCTGCCCCGACGGAATCCCGTGCAGCGCGGGCATGTGCCGCTGCCCCGGGTCGCTGCTGATCTGCGGCGGCTTCTGCGTCGACATCACCACGAGCCCGCTCAACTGCGGCGCTTGCAACCGCGAGTGCGCGCCGACGCTCACGTGCATCGGCGGCTCGTGCGCGTGCGCGGCGCCGACGTCGCTGTGCGGCGGACGCTGCGTGAACACCGTGCGCGACCGGAACAACTGCGGCGCCTGCGGCAACACCTGCGGCGCGCGGCAGATCTGCCGCGGCAGCACCTGCATCGGCTTCTAGGCCGAACGCGCTAGAGCGAGCGCTGGAGGCGGATGCGGGGATCGAGGCGCGCGATCGCGAGATCGGCGCCGAGGTTCCCGAACTGCACCGCGACCGACGCGATCAGCACGACCCCGAGGATCGTCGGTACGTCGCCGCTCGAGATCGACTCGAACGCGAGCCGGCCGACGCCCGGCCACGCGTAGATCGTCTCGGTGATCACCGCGCCCGAGACCAGCAGCGGCATCGACAGGCCGATCAGCGTCACGATCGGCAGCAGCGCGTTCCGGAAGGCGTGCCGCACCACGCTCAGCGGCGAGAGCCCCTTCGCCTTCGCGGTGCGCACGTAGTCCTGTCGCAGCGTGTCGATCATCTCGCTGCGCATGATCCGCGCGTACGTCGCCGCGCCGACGATCGCGAGCGTGAGCGCGGGCAGCAGCGCGTGGCGCACGTGATCGAGCAGGTCGACGCCGTATCCGCCCACCGGGAACCAGCCGAGGCGGAACGCGAAGATCTGCAGGAACACCAGTCCGGTCAGGAAGGTCGGCGCGCTGATCCCGAGGAATGCCAGCCCCATCACGACGGTGTCGATCGGTCCGTTCCGCCGCAGCGCTGCGATCGTCCCGATCGACACGCCGATCAAGAGCTCGAACAGGAGCGCGAGCCCACCGAGCAGCATCGTGCGCGGCAGGCGCGTCGCGATCACTTCGCCGACCGGCTGCTCGTCGCGCCACGAGCGACCGAGATCGAGCCGCACCACGCCGCCGAGCCAGCGCCCGTACTGCTCGTGGAGCCCGCCATCGAGCCCGTGCCGCTCGCGGAAGGCCTGCAGCTGCGCCGGGCTCGCGCGCACGCCGAGCATCGCGCTCGCGGGATCGCCGGCGCCGTGCGCGAGCACGAACACGATCGACGTCGCGACCCACACGACGAGCAGCCCGCGGAT
>JALYRN010000373.1 GCA_030855295.1 Myxococcota bacterium
CGTCCGCGCCGCTGGTCGTCCTCGCGCCGCAGCCGCTCGCACTGCCTCCCGGCTCGGGCATCGCGCTCCTGCTCGCGCGCGAGCGAGCGCTGGTGGCGACCGCCAGGCCGGCGGGGCCCGACGCGATCCACCTCGAGGTCGATCTCCGGGGAGAGTTCCCGCCGGGCGCAGCGTCGAACTTCCGCGCACTGTTCGAGGCGCTCGCGGAGAGCGACCTCGGTGCCGCCGTGGGAATGCGGGATGCGCTCGCCACGTTGAGCATCCGGTCCGGCGACGAGCAGGTCGTGATCAGCGCGACGCTGGCGGCGGCGGCGATCGCATCCGGACTACGGATCCTGTTCGAGGCCGAGATCGCCGAGCTGCTCGAGCTACCGGCCGCGGCGAGTGCCCCACGCGCTCCCTCCGCCTCCGCTCCGAGCGGAGGCGGAGAGGCATCTCTGACGCGCTAAGTATATGGAATCACCGTGCTTTCGCCCATTCGACGAGGTTGACCGAAAGGCCGAAATCTGGTATTCATCTGGGCTCCACGGTCAGCGCTCACCACGCGTGGGGGCTCTCCGCGGCCCGCAGCCGAGTGGCTCCGGGGCCTCTCGCTCTCGCGCGGTCGCGAGGGGGGCGAGGCATGCGCGACTCGCCGCGTTCTGACTCGGCGTCGCGCTCGGGGTGTGCTGAGGAGGTTTCCGGATGGATTTCAAGGTCGGCGAGAAGGCGGTCCACCCCCATCACGGCGTCGGCGAGGTCACGGCCGTCGAGACGAAGGAGATCGCCGGTCACAAGAAGATGTTCTACATCCTCCGGATCGTCGACAGCGGCATGAAGGTGATGGTCCCGACCGATGCGGCCGAGCGCGTCGGCCTGCGCGGGGTGATCTCCAAGAAGGAAGCCGACAAGGTCCTCGCGGTCCTGAAGGACACGAAGGTCGCGGTCACGGCGCAGCCCTGGAACCGGCGTCATCGCGAGTACATCGAGATGCTCAAGAGCGGCTCGCCGATCGAGGTGGCCAAGGTCCTCCGCGACCTCACGCGGCTCAAGACCGACAAGGACCTCTCGTTCGGAGAGCGTCGTCTCCTCGATCAGGCGCGCAGCCTCCTCGTCACCGAGCTCGCGCTCGCGCGACGATGCAAGGAGGACCGCGTCGAGGCGGAGATCCAGGGCATCCTCGCGAGCTGATCGCGCCTCGCGAGCTGATCGCGCGCCATCCCGCGAACGCGAACGCCCACGCAGCCGAGGCCGCGTGGGCGTTCTTCGTTCCGTCGCGACCCGGCGACAGGCTCTCAGCCGAGGTTGAGCGTGATCCCGAACGCGACGTACGGATTGCCGACCCGCAGCGTCAGCGCGAACACGTCGCCGAGGTGCAGGGTGCCGCCGACGGCCGCGATCACCCACGCGCCGGCGTCCTCGCGGAAGTTGTACACGCCGCGATGGAAGAAGCCCGGCGGCAGATAGACGTTCACGCCGAGCTCGGCGAACACGCTCCACGTGTCGTTGAAGTAGAACTCCCAGTGGAGCGCGACGGGAAAGCCCATCGCGAGCCGATAGGCGCGATCGCAGCCGCCGAATCCGCGGCAGTCGTCGTCGACGAAGTAGATGTCGGCGCCGAAGTTCAGGTAGACGGCGTTGTCGAGCGTCGGGATGAACCCGTTCTGGACGATCGGAATTCCGAAGCGCGCGCCCGCCGCGAACCCGAACCCGTACCACGCGAGCCCGCCGTGGAAGTCGAGCTGGAAGGGTCGGGAGCCGGTGAACGGACGATCGATCTGATGGTCGGCGCGAGCAGCTGGAGCGCTCGCGAGCGTCGCGATCGTGAGGGCGACGGCGACCAGCCAGACGTTCCTGCGGGATGACATGAAGGCATTCCTCCGTTTCGGGCCGAGCCTAGGCCGGCCTCGGGTGCATGGCCACAAATCGAGTGTCCTTCGATTCGAATCCCGCGTCGCTCGGCCGGCGTGAGCTCGGCCCTCCGCTTGCGTTCGATCGACGGCGCGCGCTACGTCGCGCGGATGGATGCGAAGGCGCTCGCCTACGACGCGGCCGGGCTCGTCACGATCGTCGTGCAGGATCGGCTGACGGGCGAGGTGAGGATGCTCGCGCACGCGAACGAGGCTGCGATCGAAGCGACGCTCGCGACCGGCGAGGGGCACTTCTGGTCGCGCTCGCGCGGCGCGCCGTGGCGCAAGGGAGAGACGAGCGGTCACGTGCTGCGCGTGCGCGAGGTGTGGGCGGACTGCGATCGCGACGCGGTGCTCTATCTCGTCGATGCCGAGGGACCGAGCTGTCACACCGGCGCACAGAGCTGCTTCTTCGAGCACGGCGTCGGCGCACCGCAGGGGGTCCGCGCCGTGCCGATGCTGGTGCGTCTCGAAGAGACGCTCGCGTCGCGCGCGAGCGTGAGCGCCGACGCGAGCTACACGCGATCGCTGCTCGAGAAGGGCGCGTCGAAGATCGGTGAGAAGATCCGCGAAGAGGCGGACGAGCTCGCGCGGGCGCTCGAGAGCGAGAGCGACGAGCGCGTCGTGTCGGAGGCGGCGGACGTGCTCTATCACGTGATGGTCGGTCTCCTCGGGCGGCGGGTCGCGGCGCGCGCGGTGCTCGAGGAGCTCGCGCGTCGCTTCGGCACCTCGGGGCACGACGAGAAGGCGAGCCGCTAGCTCGCCGCAGCATCGGCTCGCGATCGGCTTGACCCTCGCCGCGGCACGGCAGTAGGTTGCCGCCCCGTGAAAGACGCGCATCTCTATACGCTCGATGGTTGGGCTCTCGTGCTCGGAGCCTCGAGCGGGTTCGGCGAGGCGACGAGCATCGCGCTCGCGCGCGCGGGCATGAACGTGATCGGTGTCCACCTCGATCGCCGCGCAGGCATGGCGCACGTCGACGAGATCAAGGCGAAGATCACGGCGGAGGGGCGCGAGGCGCTCTTCTTCAACGTCAACGCCGCCGACGAGACCAAGCGCAACGAGACGCTCGACGCGGTCGCGCGGACGCTCGGCGAGAAGGGCGGGAAGATCCGTGTGCTCGTGCACTCGCTCGCGTTCGGCACGCTCAAGCCGTACTGGGCCGGCGAGGATCCGAACGTGATCACGAAGGCGAACATGGACATGACGCTCGACGTCATGGCGCACAGCCTCGTGTACTGGACGCAGGACGTGCTGCGGCGCGGGCTCTTCTCCGACAACGCGCGCGTCTACGGCATGACGTCGGCGGGGAACACGCAGGTGTGGGGCGGCTACGGCGCCGTCAGCGCGGCGAAGAACGCCCTCGAGTCGCACCTGCGGCAGCTCTCGTACGAGCTCGCGCCGCACGGCATCACCGCGAACGCGATCGAGGCGGGCGTGACCGACACGCCGGCGCTCGCGAAGATCCCCGGCAGCGACGTCATGAAGCAGCAGGCGACGCAGCGGAACCCGAACAAGCGCCTGACCACCGTCGACGACGTCGCCGCGTGCATCGTCGCGCTCTCGATGCCCGCGACGCGCTGGATGACCGGCAACGTGATCCGCGTCGACGGCGGCGAGAAGATCGCGGGCTGACTCGGCAGGAGTGCTCGCCCCGGAGGGACCGTACGGGAGCGCGCTTCGCGCGGCCTGCAGGAGTGCTCGCCCCGTAGGGCGCGCACGGGAGCGCGCGCTTCGCGCGCGGACGGAAGCGACCGGAGCGGGCGAGCCGATCAATCGCGCGCGGACGGAAGGGCCCGGAGCGGGCGAGCCGATTGACTGCAGGAGCGCTCGGGGTGATCGCGTCAGCCCGAGACGAAGCGGCCGTCGCGCAGCGTGAACCGCGTGGGGCCGGGCAGGACGGCGCTCGGCTCGGGGTGCTCCGCGTCGCCCGGCAGGGCGAGCACCCAGGTTCCGTCGCCGAGATCGCGGAACACGGGCCGCACCAGCGGCGGGCGGCGGGCGCGCGCGGCGGCGACCGCGTCCTCGGCGCGCGTGTGCACGCTGAGCTCTTCGAGCGTCCGCAGCGTCGGCGGCGGCAGATCGATCGCGCCGCTCGCGTGCGCGTCGATCGCACCGCGCGGCGTCTTCCATACCGACGTGATCGTCTCGGCGTCGTCGTGGCGGGGAACGATCCCCGCCGGCGCGACGGCGACGAAGAAGCGCGCGTCGAAGCGGCGCGCCTCGACCGCGGGCGTGACCCATCGCGCGAACGGCACGAGCGCCGCGGCGTCGAGCGAGAGCTCGAGCTCGTGCGCGAGCTCGGCGAACGAGGCACCGCCCGCGAGGCGCGCTCGGGCCTCCGCGAGATCGAGCGCACGCGGCGAAGATGCGAAGAGCACGCCGGACTCCTCGAACGTCTCGCGCAACGCGGCGACGTAGAGCGCGAGCGCGGACGCAGGGGCGAGGTCTTCCGCGAGCGCGCGCTGCGCGCCCTCGGCATCGATCCCGCGGACGCGTGCGAGGAGCGACGGATCGGCGTCCGCGGCGTCGAGCTTCCCACCGGGGAACACGTACGCGCCGCCCATGAACGCTGCGCCCTTGGTGCGCCGCACCAGGAACACCTCGAGGCCCGCGTCGGCGTCGCGCAAGAGCACGACGGTCGCGGCGGCGCGCGGCGGAGGTCCGTCTCGGAGAGGATCGATCTCGAGCATCGGACGACTCGCGCGCCCTCGCCGGTCGGGGAACACAGCGGAGGCGAAGAACGATCCTTCGACGATCAGTCGCCGGTCAGCACGCGCGTCGTCGGCACGCCGATCGCGTTCGCGAGCCGCGCGAGCGTCTCGAGCGACGGGGTGTGACGACCCGCTTCGACGCGGGCGATGTTCGGACGATGGATGCCGGTGCGGCGCGCGAGCTCGGCCTGCGTGAGCCCGGCCGCGAGACGCAGCGCGCGGATGCGCGCACCGAGGCGCTGCCCGTCGATCTCTCCGAGCACACTGCCGTTCTCGGCGCCGAGCGTGCCGCCCGACGACGAACGGCTCACGCCGTTCGAGCCGCGCACGACGATCTCGTCGGCTCCGACGTCGAAGCGCGCGCCGCTGACGAGCTCGAGCGTCGCCCGCGTCGCGTCGTCCGCGAGCGTGATCGATGCGACGTCGCTGCGGTCGTCGGCGGGATGCGCCGGTCGCGGCACGAGCACCGCCGAGCCATCGGCGAGGATTGCGAGCAGCTCGCCTCCGCGCGGCGAGACGGTGAGGTACTCGAAGCGTCGCGCGCGGCGCGCACCGGCACGTCGCGCGAGGATCGCGGAGATGCGCACGACGTCGTCGGAGCTGCGCGCGACCAGACCGACGCACAGGTCGTCGACGAGATCATCGACCGACGACATCGCGTGGTTCGGCGGGAGCATCACCGCAGGCATCGCGCCCACGGCACGCGCGAGCCCGAGATGCGCGAGCAGCTCGTCCTCGTCGTACACGCCCGCGGCCGCGTCGACCACGAGCGCGGTGTCGCGATCCAGCCGCTCTGGCAGATGCTCGGGCCGCGCCGTCGAGACGCCCACTCCCAGGCTCTCGAGCACCGGTTTCCAGGCGCTCTCGAACGAGGAACGATCGGTGAACAGCGTGACGCTCGCCGACATCGGTGCTTCTACTCCTCTAGGCCCAGGGCGCTGCTGCGTACTCATCTACGTCCGGTCGCGTGCCGGCTCCCCATCGACGTGCCGGCTCCCATCGAACAGCGCCCGCTCTGACGAGGCGCGCACTTCGCGAAGCAGACAGCGGTGTCGCGCGTCGCGTCCATGCGGCAGGAGACCGATGGAGCCACACGCGGCGCCGCTCCGCAAGTCGCGTGATGCACCATCGCGAGGCCGCTCACGCCATCGCGTGGACACTGGCCGAGGAACGCGATCGGGCGCGTGACGACGCGCGCTCCATCGTGCGCGCGAGCGCCACCATCGCGACCGAGAGCGCGACGACACCGAGCGCCCAGCCGCCGGTTCCCATCGCACGTCGGAGTGGCACGCCGGCGAGGCCGTACACGAGCTCGAGGTGGACGCAGTAGACCATCAGCGAGCTCCTCCCGAGCACCGAGAGCCACTCCATCGCGCGCGACGCGCGCATGCCGAGCATCGCGATCGCGCCGCAGCACGCGACGACGAGCGCGGCGTTCGCGGCGAGACGAAAGAGGCTGCCGAGATGCTCCGCGCGATCGAGGACGACACGCGCGCTCGGCCAGTGCTCCCATGTGATCGCCGCGATCGCGAGCGCGACCACCACGACGATCCACGGGCGCTCGACGTGCGGCAGTGCCCAGCGATGCGTCGGCCGCATCGGTCGCGCGCGCATCGCGATCGCCAGCGCTGCGCCGAGCAGCGCGTACGCGAGCCACGGGAAGAGCGGGAAGCCCGAGTGGCCTCCCTCGGCGCGCGCGATCCACTGCGCGACCTCTCCGGGCAGGAACGTCTGAGGAGCCCCGGTCATCGATCCCGATGCGGCGGCGACCACGGCTGCGATCGCGGCGAGCGTCGCGGCGCGCCCGCGCGGCGACATCGAGCGAGTGACGTGCAGCGCGAGCGCGGTGACGACCAACGCCGCGCCGATCCCGTGCAGCACGTCGAGACGCCACAGCAGCGACGTGGCCCGATCGACGCGCGACCACGCGAGCTGGATCGCGGCGCTGCCCGCGAC
>JALYRN010000017.1 GCA_030855295.1 Myxococcota bacterium
CCGCAGCCGGCGCCCCGCCCGACGCGCGCGTGGGTGCACGACGCGCTCGGCCCGATCAGCGATGCCGCGTTCGATCGCTTGTTCGAGCGCGCGGCGCCGGGCCTCGAGCGATGTCGCGGCGACGTCGACCACGACGTGCGCATCCAGGTCTTCGTGAACCGCGGCGGCAGCATCCCGATCGCCCAGCCGGACGTGAACGAGCCTCACGGCGACGACGACGCTGCGCGCTGCGTCGCGCGCGCGCTCCGCTCCGCCGGCCCCCTCGACGACGACGACACCGACACGATCGTCACCGTGATGGCGCACCTCGAGGCACGCTGATCGATCCGCGGTTGCGCTCCGCACGACGCGCGCTCCATCCTGTCGGACCTCATGCGACTCGATCTGCCGGCCGAGCTCGAGCCGATCCGCGAGCGCATCGAAGGCGCGGCGGCGCCGTGCGTCGTGCTGCACCCCGCGCCGGGCGCGTCCGACGACGGTGAGATCACGCGGACGCGCCTGGGCGGCTCGCCGCTCCTGCCGCTCGGCACGCGGTGGCCGCGCTCGGATCGCGGCCCGCTCAGCTTCGTCGGGCAGCTCGACTTCCGGGAGCTGAGCGCGGCGATCGGGCCTGGGGCGCGGGCCGAGTTCGGCCTGCCCGCCGACGGCGTGCTCTCGTTCTTCTACGACGTCGAAGATCAGCCGTGGGGCTACGATCCCGCGCACGCCTCGGGGTTCGCGCTCGTCTATGCGCCCGACGCCGAGCGCACCGTCGACGTCGAGCCGCCGGACGGAACGATCCCCTTCGACGTCGAGCCGCTCCGCGCGTCGTCGGCGCTCTCGCTGCCATGGCTCGGCGACCGCGCGATGTCGTCGTGGGACGAAGCGCTCGACGAGCGCGCCTATCGCCACTTCGTCGAGCGCTTCGCGCTGACGCAGGGCGAAGGCATCCCGGCGCTCCGACAGCAGGTCGGCGGGCACGCGCAGTGGCTGCGGCGCGACGGACGCATCACCGCCGAGCTCGCCTCGAGCGGCGTCCACGCAGGCGGCGATCCGCGCACGTGGCGCAGCGCGGATCTGCGCCGCGCCGAGTCCGAGGCCGAGAGCTGGCGGCTGCTCTGGCAGCTCAAGCCGGAGGACGACCGCTTCACGTGGGTCGATCTCGGCACGCTCTACGTGTTGATCCGCGACGAGGACCTGCGCGCGCGACGCTTCGAGCGCGGGTGGGTCGTCTTCCAGAGCGGCTGACTCGACACGAGTGCTCGCCCCGGAGGGACCGGACGGGAGCGCGCGCTTCGCGGCCTGCAGGAGTGCTCGCCCCGAAGGTCGCGTACGGGAGCGCGCGCTTCGCGCGTGGACGGAAGCGACCGGAGCGGGCGAGCCGATCAATCGCGTGCGGACGGAAGGTCCCGGAGCGGGCGAGCCGATCTTTAGACAGCCGCTGAGCCCCACAGGAGTGCTCGCCCCGAAGGGGCCGCACGGGAGCGCGATCACTTGATCGACGTCGGGAGCCCGGTTTCCAGTATTCTGGAATCCTACGGCCCGGTCGTCGGGCGGGGAGGTCTTCGGATGAACAGGCGCGGATCGGACGTGTGGATGCGCGTGGTGCTCGCGATGGGTCTCGGGGTCGGCGCGTGCGGCAGCCCGGAGAGCTCGCCCGACGCCGGCGGCATGACCGACGCAGGCGAGACCGACGCGGCGATCGAGCCCGTCGACGCCGGCAGCGACGGCGGCCACTGGACGGCGCCCACCGACTGCGAGGGGACCGGCGTCGACATCTACACGCCGCCGCCCGGCGTGCCCGACTTCACGACGAGCGATCGCGGCCGCGTGATCGCGTGCGGCCAGGGCGATGCGCTCACCGCCGAGGCGATCGACGCCAGCGCGCGCGCGAACCTCTACGACGGCCCGCCGCTCACGAGCGGCGTGACCGCGACGCGCATCCTCTATCAGATCGAGCGACGCAGCGGAGAGGGCTCGTACGCGAGCGGCGTGCTCTACCTGCCGTCGGCGGGCGCGACCGATGCGCCGCTGATCGTCTACGCCGCGGGCACCACCGGGCTCGCCGACACCTGCGCGCCCAGCGCGGGCATGCACTTCACCGACTTCGAGCGCGGGTTCTTCGTGCTGATCGGGAGCGGGCACGCGGTGTTCGTCCCGGATCTCGCGGGACTCGGCACGCCGGGCACGATGGCGTGGCTCGAGCCGGTCGACGCCGGGCGCTCGGTGCTCGACGGCGCGCGCGCGGCGCTCGAGGTCGCGCCCGAAGGCGCGCTCTCGGGCGAGCTCCTGCTCGCGGGACACTCGGCCGGCGGGCACGCTGCGCTCGCGGCGCAGTCCTTCCAGCGTGAGTACGCGCCCGAGCTGAACGTGCTCGGCGTCGCGGGCGTCGCCGCGGCGTACATCAACACGTCCGACTTCGGCGTCCTGCTCGGCATGCCCGGCTACGACACCACCAACCCGATGTCGGGCTGGAACGTCGTCTATGCCGCGATGTACTTCGTCGGCCACACCGCCGCGTACGACGGCGAGGACCAGGCGTGGAACCCGATCGAGGCGAGCATTCGCGATCGGGTGCGCACGATCTACGGTGAGCGCTGCCTGCAGGAGGTCGACGGCGTCGACCTGCGCTCGGCGCTCGCCGAGGTCGCGCCGAACGCGGGCGCGCTCTTCGACCCGGCGCTCCGCTCCTCGGTCAGCCGATGCGCGCTCGGCGACTGCGACGAGGTCGGGACCGCGTGGCAGGCGCGCTTCGCGGCCGACCGGCCGACGCTCGATCCCGAGGGCGCGCCGGTGTGGTTCCACCACGGCGAGGACGACCAGCGGATCCTCCTGAGCAGCATGATCTGCCCGATCCGGCGCGCGATGGCCGCCGATCCGCGGGTGCAGGCATGCGTCTACGCGGGCGCCGATCACAACACGATCCCGGCGCGCACGTCGCCGTGGATCGTCGAGTGGGCGACTGCGCTCGCATCCGGCGCGGCCGCGCCGGCGTGCCCGGATCCGACCGAGCTCCCGCCGGGCAGCTGCGGGCTCTGAGCTTTCGGAAGGGGTCATGGATGACCCCTTCCCCCCGTCCGGCAAAGCCGGCCGGGTCCCCCCATCCCTGAACGCTGCGCGCGGGGCCCCAGCGCCCGCTTGCGTCTCACGGGCTGACGTCGCGATCACGCGCCCTTCGCGCCGCCGCGGATCCAGAAGAACGAGACCGGCACGCCCGCGAGGATGACGGCGGTCGCGATCGCGGTGCTCCCGTCGAGCCCCGTGGTCGCGCCCGCCATCACGCAGGCCGCGCCCGCCAGGAACACGATCGCCGGCAGCGGATGCAGCGGCACCCGGAACGGCCGCGGCAGCTCGGGCTCCTTCCGCCGCATGCGGAAGAGCCCGATCACCGCCAGCGCGTAGAACGGGAAGTACCCGACGACGAACGCATCGGTGAGCTGCTCGAACGAGCGCGAGCTCACGTAGATCGCGCCCAGCAACGCGCCGACGCCGATCGCGTTCGCGGGCACGCCGGTCCGCTCCCAGACGCGACCGAGCCACTGCGAGAACACGCCGTCGGTCGCCATCGGCACGAACGTGCGCGAGTTCGTCAGCAGCGACGCCATGCACCCGCCGACGCACGACACCAGCACGAGCGCGGCGAGCAGCGCGCGCCCCGCGGCGCCGAGCGTCAGCGTCGCGAGGTGCGCCGCCGCCATGCCCGAGCCGTCGGTCGAGCGACGCAGCCCCTCGAGCCCGAGCACGCGCGCATAGCCGACGTTCGCGAGCAGGTACGCGACCCCGACCGCCGCCGTCCCCACCAGCAGCGCGCGCGGCAGCGTCCGGCCGGGGTTCTTCGTCTCGCCCGCGAGGCTCGAGAGATCGGCCCATCCGTCGTACGCCCACATCGCCGCGACCAGCGCCGCGAAGAGGCCGACCGCGCTCGGCGCCTCGTGGTACGCCGGCATCGGGTCGGGGACCGGCACCTCGGCGCCGATCACCAGCGGCGCGAGCAGCCCGAGCACCGCCAGGAACACCACGCCGAGGTACTTCACGCTCGTGATCAGCGCCTGCTGGAGCGCCGACGCGCGCACGCCGATCACGTTGACCGCCGCACACGCCGCGATCACGAGCACCGCGATCACCGCATCGCGCCCGCGATCGCTGGGCCAGCCCGCGAGCGCCGCGATCGACTCCGACGCCAAGAGCGCGAAGCTCCCGACCGCGCTCGGCAGCAGCAGCGTGATCTTCGCCCACCCGTACAGGAACGCGAGCCGCGGTCCCCACGCGCGGCGCAGGTACTCGTAGATCCCGCCGGTGCGCGGCATCGACGACGAGAGCTCCGCGAAGCAGAGCGCGCCCGCGAGCGCCACCGCCGCGCCCGCCGCCCAGACCAGCAGCGACGCCTCGATCGACCCGGCCTGCCGCGCGACCTCGGCCGGCTTCTTGAAGATGCCGGTCCCGATCGTCGCATTGATCACGATCGCGGCCGCGGCGATCGCCCCGAGCTCCCGCCGCAGCGCCCGCTCGCCTCCACCGGCCACGCGCGGAGACTACGACGAACGCCCCCCTGCCGCCCGCTCTCGCGGTGCACTACCATCCGCCCCGCCATGAGCGGACGCGGCGTGCTCTTCGCGATCGACGACGATGATCTCGCGCGCCTCGGCGACGCGCGCGACGACGCCGAGGTGCAGGCGATCGTCGACGACATCGAGGAGCGCTGGGAGACCGGCGCCACGTGCGAGCTCGACAAGTCGTGGGACGCGATCCACCGCGCGCTGACCGGCGGCGATCTCGCGTTCGACAACGGCACGCCGCCGCTCTCGCTCGCGATCCTCGGCGGCCATCGCCTGCTCGAGGGCGCCGAGCGCATCGTCACCGTCAAGGCGCCCGACGAGGTGCACGCGATCGCCGGCGCGCTGCGCTCGTGGGATCGCGCCCGCCTCCGCGAGGCCTACTACCGCATCCCGAAGCAGGACTACGGCGACCTCGACGAGGAAGACCTCGACTACGTGTGGGCCTTCTTCCAGAAGATGGTCGAGCTCTACCGCGACGCGGCGCGCGCCGAGCGCGGCGTCGTGTTCAGCGTGTAGCGCGCGGGGCGCTCGCGAGATCGCCGGTCGGGATGCCGAGCTCGACCTGCGTGCCGCGGCCCTCTTCGCTCTCGACGCGCACCCGCCCGCCGTGCGCGTGCGCGACGCGCGCGACGTACGCGAGCCCGAGCCCCGAGCCGCTCGCCTTGGTCGTGTAGAACTCGTCGAGCGCGCGCTCGCGCGTGCGCGCGTCCATCCCGGGACCGTCGTCCTCGACGCGCAGCAGCACCTCGCGCTCCCCGGGCTCGACCACGATCCGGACGTGCCCGCCGCCGACGATCGCCTCGCGCGCGTTGCGCACGAGGTTCTCGAGCGCGCCCTGGATCAGATCGCGATCCGCCTGCACCACCGCGCTCGCGGCGCCGCGCACCTCGCAGCTCACCTCGATGTCCTCGCCGCGCGCCGCCGCGCGCTGCGCGGTCGCGACCTCCTCCGCCGCGATCGCGAGATCGAGCGGCACGCGCACCGCCTCGACGCGCCCGAGCCGCTGGTAGCTCTCGACCACGCGCCCCAGTCGATCCGCCTGCTCCACGATCAGATCGACGAACGGCCCCTGCTCGTCGATCGACCGACCTTGCTTCGTCTCCTCCGCGAGGAACTGCGCGGCGCCCTTGATCGCGGCGAGCGGGTTCTTGAGATCGTGCGCCATCTGCGCCGAGAAGCGCCCCAGCGTCGCGAGGTGGCGCGTGCGCTCGCGCTCCTCGGTCAGCGTGCTGACGAGCGGGCGCAGCGCCGCGAGCATCGCGAGCGTCACCGCAACGGTGCCGAACACCAGCAGCACCATGCGGTCGCCGAACCAGTGCAGCACGACCACGTGCCCGAGCACCGCGAGCGTCGCCAGCGCGATCGCGTTCACGACCGCGAGCCCCGTGATGCGCTCGATCACCCGCGCGCGCAGCGCCAGGGCCCCGAGCAGCAGCACGCTGGTCACGATCCCGATCGCCGAGATGCGCGGCGCCGTCGCGCCCGCGAGCGCGATCAGATCCGAGCTCGCACCGCCCACGCCGAGCAGCAGCGCGAGCCCGAACAGCTGCGTCCGCGCGCGCTCCTCGGGCCCTGCGCGCCGCGCGTGCCGCGCCAGCGCGAACGGGATCGCGCCGAACGCCGGCAGCATCCCGGCGAGCATCGCGATCGCCCACGCCTCGCTGCCGGGGAACCACGCGAGCGAGGGCAAGACGATCGGCGCCAGACAGAGCAGCGCGATCCCGACGAAGTACGCGGTCGCGATCCGCAGCGCGATCCGCAGCGATCGCCCGCGCCCCACGAACGCCGCCACGAGGTACAGCGTCGGCGGCGCGACCAGCGGCGCTGCGGCGCCATCGAGCCAGTCCCAGAACGGCTCGTCGCCGAAGTGCCGCACGACCTCGATCGTCTCGTAGACGAAGAACGCGATGCACAGCACCGCGAGCGGCGGCGAGAGCGGGCTCCGCGCCCCGCGCACCAGCGACAGCACGCCCAGCGCGAGGAAGAGCCCCCCCGCCGCGCCGCTGACCCACTGCTCCGCGCCCATGGAGGCGGAGCTTACGCTCCCGGCGGGCCGATCAGTCGCTCCCGCGCGAGGAGCTCGATCACGAGGTCGCGGCGCTCGCCCATCCGGGCGCCGAGCTCGTCGTCGGTGTCGGCGAGCAGGATGAGCGCGAAGTGCGCCGTCACCTCGCCCTCGCGCTCGACCCACCCGACCAGCCACGCGTGTCCGGGCTCGCCCTCGCGCACCGGATGGGTGCCGGTCTTCCAGCGCAGCGTCGCGTCGCCGTGCGCCTCGCTCGCGATCACGTCGCGCAGGATCGCGACGCTGCGCGCCGAGATCGGCAGCTCGCCGCGCGTCAGGCGCGCCAGGAAGTCGATCTGCTCGCGCGGCGAGATCGCGAGCGGTCCCTCGAGCCAGAAGCGATCGATGACGTCCTCGCCGCCGATCTCGGCGTTTCCGAAGTGCAGAGCCGTCACGTGCTCGCGCATCCGCGCGGAGCCGACGCGCCGCGCGACCTCCTGATAGAACCACACGACCGACTCGCGGATCGCGCTCCGCAGATCGTGATCGCGGTTCCACGCTGCGATCTCGCGCTCGCGGCCGTCCCACTGCAGCGCGAACGTCGCGTCGCCGATCACCCCGGTCTCGAGCCCGATCAGCGTGTTCGGCACCTTGAACGTCGACGCCGGCACGAACCGCTGATCGATCCGGGCGCCGCCGATCGTGCGATACGGCGAGCCGTCGTCCGCCCGTCGCACCACGAACGCGCCCTCGAGCCCGCGCTCCGCGAAGAGCGCAGCGCCGCCCTCGATCGCCTCGGTGCGCGCGGCGACGATCTCGGGCGCCGTCGTCACCCTGCCCGCCGCCGCGCCACAGCCGACGACCGCCCATGTCAGCACCACCACACGCGTCATCGATCGCATCGCGCCCCAGGACGCGCCGCGCCGGTCCGAGCATTCCCTCGCGCGCGCTCTAGACTCGCGCGATGCACCCGGACGCCGACGCCTTCTACGTGCCCGACGGCGACCTCTTGGTCGCCACCCCCTGGACCCGCGGTCCGTGGGATCGCGGCGCCCAGCACGGCGGCCCACCGAGCGCGCTGATGGCGCGCGCGATCGACCTCGCGATCGGCGAGGAGCGCGACGCGTGGGTCCCCGCGCGCACGATCGTCGAGCTGCTGCGCCCGGTCCCGATCGCCGCGCTCGGCGTGAAGACCGCGATCGAGTCGCAGGGCCGCCGCGCGATCCGCGCGCACGCATCGATCGAGCACGGCGGCGTCGAGCTCGCGCGCGCCCGCGTGATCTTCCTGCGCACCGTCGAGGGCACCTCGGCGCTCGAGCGCGGCGGATGCGCGCCGCTGCCGGCTCCCGAGTCCTGGCCCGTCTTCGAGTTCCCGTTCTTCCTCGATCCCATCGGCTACCACCGCGCGATGGAGGTGCGCCTCGAAGACGCGTGGCCCGCCGCGAGTGCGCGCGCCTGGTCGCGCATGCGCGTCCCGCTCGTGCTCGGCGAGCCCACGCGCGGCTGGGAGCGCCTCCTGACGTTCGCCGACGCCGCCCACGGCGTCGCCCCCGCGCTCGATCCGACCCGCTACACGATCGTGAACCCCGACCTCGAGGTCTCGCTCACCCGCCGCCCCGAGGGCGAGTGGATCGCGCTCGACGTGCAGACGTGGACGACCGCGATCGGCACCGGCGTCACGCGCTCGACCGCCCACGACACCACCGGCCCGATCGGCGCCGCCTCCGCGACCCTCGTCGTCCGCCCCCGCGATCCGGGCTGAGCGCGCCCCCAGAGGACAATGTGAAGAAGCGTAGCGAGACGGGATCTGCGGGCGCCGAGTTGGTAGCATCCGCTGCATGTCACGTCCCAACGGCACCCTCGCTCTGCTCGGTCACGTCATCTCCCTGCGCTGGCGGGGCCTCTCGCGTCGCGGGCGCGTCGCCGTGATCGCGGCCGTCGCGCTCACCGGCGCAGTTGGCGCGCACGTCGCGATCGGCAGCGCGTGCTGCGCAGGCTCGTGTGCGACGCGCGGCGCAGAGCTCGAAGCCGCAGCGACCACGGCGCCCGTCGCCGCAGCCGAGACGGACTCGAGCGACACCGGCTGCGCCGGCGAGCACTGATGGCTCGGTCGCGCGCACGGCTCGGTCGTGCACGCGCCGGCGCTCGAAGCCTGTCTAAAAATCGGCTCGCCCGCTCCGGGCCCGTCCGCGCGGCGATCTCGTTCGTGAACCGGTCAGGCGAGTCGCGGCGATTGTCGCGGCACCAGCGATCGATGAGCTCGATCATCGGATCGGCCGCGTGTGCGCGCCCGCCGCGTCTTCCAGATCGACGTGAGCGTCTGCCCGAGGTGTGGCGGCCGCACGCGACTGGTCGAGATGGGGCGACTCACGCCCATACGAGTCGCGGCCCTGAGATCGTCGCGCTTGCCGCCTCCCGACTTACCGACGACCATCGCCGCCGTGACGAAGCCCTCGAGAGCGCGCGTGCTGGTGGTCGACGACGATCGTGCCGTCGGGATGGTGCTCGCGTCTCTGCTCAAGCAAGCGGGCCACGAGGCGCACCACGTGTCCAGCGGCGAAGAGGCGCTCGCGGCGCTGACGTCGCGCGGCATCGATCTCGTGATCACCGACGTGCGCATGCCCGGCATGGACGGGATGGAGCTGCTCGGCGAGGTGAAGCAGCGCGCGCCCGACGTGCCGGTGGTGCTGATCACCGCGCACGGCTCGGTGCCGCTCGCGGTCGAGGCGATGAAGAACGGCGCGGCCGACTTCCTGCTCAAGCCGTTCGATCGCGACGAGGTCCTCTTCACGGTCGACAAGGCGCTCGCCGCCGCGTCGGACGCCGCCGACCGCCCGCCCGCCGCGCCCTCGCGTAGCGACGCGATGGTGATCGGCGACTCCGAGGCGATGAAGGACTGCGCCGCGCGCCTGCGCAAGGCCGCGCCCACCCTCGCGACCGTGCTGCTGCGCGGCGAGAGCGGCACCGGCAAGGAGGTCGCCGCGCGCACGCTGCACGAGTGGTCGCCCCGCCGCAGCGGCGCGTTCGTCGCCGTGCACTGCGCGGCGCTGCCCGACAACCTCCTCGAGAGCGAGCTCTTCGGCTACGAGAAGGGCGCCTTCACCGGCGCGACCCAGCGCAAGCCGGGACGCGTCGAGCTCGCCGCCGGAGGGACGCTCTTCCTCGACGAGATCGGCGACATCAGCCTCGCGGTGCAGGTGAAGCTGCTGCGCCTCCTGCAAGAGAAGGAGTTCCAGCGCCTCGGAGGCACGCACCCCGAGAAGGTCGACGTGCGCTTCGTGGCCGCGACCAACCGCGACCTCGAGGCGATGGTGGAAGACGGCACCTTCCGCGAAGATCTCTTCTACCGCCTCAACGTCGTGCCGCTGTGGATGCCGCCGCTGCGCGACCGTCGCCAGGACGTCGCGGTGCTCGCGACGCGCTTCTGCGCCGAGCTCGCCGAGCAGAACGGCCGGCCCGAGCTCTCGCTCGACGCCAGCGCGATCGCGGCGCTCCAGGAGCACGCGTGGCCCGGCAACGTCCGCGAGCTGCAGAACTTCGTCGAGCGCCTCGTCGTGTTCGCCGAGGACGACGTCATCCGCGGCACCGATGTCCAGCGCGAGCTCTCCCGCCGGCTCGGCGGCGGGTCCGTGCGATCGCCGTCCGGCGCGCCGTCTCCGAGCAGCCCGCCGCCGGCCGATGCCGGCACCCTCGACGCGCACCGGCTCGAGGCCGAGAAGCTCGCCATCAAGGACGCGCTGAGCCGCGCGCAGGGCAACCGCACCCAGGCCGCGCGCCTGCTCGGGATCAGCCGGCGCACCCTCTACAACAAGCTCGGCGAGCTCGGCCTCGAGTGATCCTGGTTCGCTGCTATCCTTTCTCGATGGCAGCGAGCGATCTCCGTCGCGTGTCGGTCGACGAGTACGTCGCGCTCGACCGTGCGAGCGAGGAGCGCTGGGAGTACGTGAACGGCGAGGCGTTCGCGATGGCGGGCGCGAGCCCCGAGCACAACCTGGTGGCGGCGAACGTCGCGGGTGCGCTTCGCGCATCGATCCGCGGAGGGCCCTGCCTCGCGATGTCCGAGGGGCAGAAGATCGCGACGCCGCGCACGAAGGCATACCACCACCCCGACGTCGTCGTGGTCTGCGGCACGCCTCGCTACGACGAGCGCGACGATCACGCGATCGTCGGTCCGACGCTGCTCGTCGAGGTGCTCTCACCGACCACCGCGGACTACGACCGCGGTGGCAAGCTCGTCCACTACCGGACGATCGAGTCGCTCGCCGACTACCTGATCGTGTCGCTCGAGGATCGCTCGGTCGAGCACCACCACCGCATCGAGCCCGGCAAGTGGCTGGTGACCGAGCACCGTGACGGCGCCGTGGAGCTCGAGTCGATCGGCGTGACGCTCTCACTCGCCGATCTCTGGGTCGACCTCGATCGCCTGGGCCGCTGATCGAGCGCAATCCTGACGCATCGCTGTCAGGTGAACGTCTGTTCAGACGGCGAATCGGTGCTAGATCGCGCGCCACCCATGCCGCCGCGACCGACCTCCTCCCGCCCCGCCCCGCGCACCGCCAGCGCGACCCGAGCGACCAAGAAGAAGGCTCGCGCTGCGAAGCCGCCGCCCGGCGCGGCACGGTCCGAGAGCCGCGAGCCCGACTGCATCGAGATCACCGGCGCGCGCGAGCACAACCTCAAGATCGATCACCTGGTGATCCCGAAGAACGCGCTCGTCGTGTTCACCGGCCCGAGCGGCTCGGGCAAGAGCTCGCTCGCGTTCGACACGCTCTACGCCGAGGGCCAGCGACGCTACGTCGAGTCGCTCTCCTCGTACGCGCGCCAGTTCCTCGGACGGCTCGAGCGCCCCGCGGTCGAGCGCCTGCGCGGGCTTTCGCCGACGATCGCGATCGAGCAGAAGAGCGCGACCAACAACCCGCGCTCGACCGTCGGCACGATCACCGAGATCCACGACTACCTGCGGGTGCTCTGGGCGCGCGCCGGCCGACAGCACTGCACCGAGTGCGGCAAAGAGGTGCGCGGCCGCAGCACCGACGAGATCGCGCGCGACGTGCTCGAGCTCGCGGAGGGCACGCGCTTCCTCGTGCTCGCGCCGCTGATCACGCACCGCAAGGGCGAGTTCAAGGATCTCTTCGTCGAGCTCGCGGCGCGCGGCTTCGTGCGCATGCGCGTCGACGGTGTGATCGCGCGGCTCGACGAGCCGCCGACCCTCGACAAGAAGCGCAAGCACACGGTCGAGCTCGTGATCGATCGCCTGGTGGTCGACGCCGCGTCGCGCCCCCGCATCGCCGAGGCGATCGAGCTCGGGCTGAAGGAGGGCAAGGGCGAGCTCACGATCGAGCCCGAGCGAGGCGAGCCGCTGCGCTTCAGCACCTCGCGCTCGTGCTGCGGCCGCACCTACCCCGAGCTCAGCCCGCAGTCGTTCTCGTTCAACTCGCCGCTCGGGTTCTGCAGCGCGTGCAACGGCCTGGGCACCCGCACCGAGATCGATCCCGACCTCGTGGTGCCCGATCGCAAGAAGTCGATCCGCGAGGGCGCGATCGCGCCGTGGGCCACCTCGGTCGAGCGCGGCGAGGGCTGGACCTACCGCATCATCGAGGCGATGAGCGAGGCGACCGGCGTCGACCTCGACGTCCCCTTCGGCAAGCTGACCAAGAAGCTGCAGGAGACCGTCCTCTACGGGATCGAGGGCAAGAAGATCCGCGTCACCTGGGGCCAGGAGGGCGCCGATTCGCACGGCAGCTGGGGCATCCGCTTCCACGGCGTGATCCCGACGCTGATGCGCCGCTATCGCGACACCACGTCCGAGCGGATGCGCGATCATTACCGCCAGTACATGCGCGAGGTCGCGTGCGATGCGTGCGACGGCAAGCGCATGCGCCCCGAGTCGCTCGCGGTGAGGGTCGGCGGCCGCGGCATCGCCGACGTGACGTCGTCGACGGTGCGCGACGCGACCGCGTGGTTCCGCGGCGACATGAAGCTCGGCGTCAGCGAGAAGGTGATCGCGGAGGGCGTGCTGCGCGAGATCCGCTCGCGCCTCGGCTTCCTGCTCGACGTCGGCCTCGAGTACCTGACGCTCGATCGAGCGGGGCCTTCTCTGTCGGGCGGCGAGGCCCAGCGCATCCGCCTCGCGAGCCAGCTCGGCAGCGAGCTCTCGGGCGTGATGTACGTGCTCGACGAGCCCTCGATCGGCCTGCACCCGCGCGACAACGAGCGCCTGATCGCGACGCTCCGCCACCTGCGCGATCTCGGCAACTCGGTGATCGTCGTCGAGCACGACGAGGAGACGATCCGCGCCGCCGATCACCTGGTCGACTTCGGCCCCGGAGCCGGCCACCTCGGCGGCCGCGTCATCTACGACGGACCGCCCGCCGGCGTCGGCAGTGCGAAGAACAGCATCACCGCGGACTACCTCACGGGCCGCAAGAAGATCGAGGTGCCGGCCACCCGCCGCACCTCGAAGGCCGCGATCACCGTGCGCGGCGCGACCGAGCACAACCTCAAGAACGTCGACGTCGCGTTCCCGCTCGGCTGCCTGGTCGCGCTCACCGGACCGAGCGGCGCCGGCAAGAGCTCGCTCGCCTCCAACATCCTGCTGCCCGCCCTCGCGCGCGCGCTGCACAAGTCGACCGAGCCCGTCGGCAAGCACCGCGGCATCGAGGGCCTCCAGCACATCGACAAGGTGATCGCGATCGATCAGCGCCCGATCGGCCGCACGCCGCGCTCGAACGCCGGCACGTACACCAAGTCGTTCGACGAGATCCGATCGATCTTCGCGTCGCTGCCCGAGTCGCGCGCGCGCGGCTGGGAGGCGGCGCGCTACTCGTTCAACGTGAAGGGCGGGCGCTGCGAGTCGTGCCAGGGCGACGGCGTGGTGCGCGTCGAGATGCACTTCCTCAGCGACGTCTACGTGCCGTGCGAGGTCTGCGCGGGCAAGCGCTACGACGCCGAGACGCTCTCGGTCCGCTACAAGGGCAAGTCGATCGCCGACGTGCTCGACACCAGCATCGAGGAGTGCGCCACGCTGTTCTCGCCCTACCCGTCGCTCGCGCGGATCCTGCGCACGCTCGTCGACGTCGGCCTCGGGTACGCGAAGATCGGTCAGCCCGCGCCCACGCTCAGCGGTGGCGAGGCGCAGCGCGTGAAGCTCGCGAAGGAGCTCGCGCGCACCCAGACCGGCCGCACGCTCTACCTCCTCGACGAGCCGACGACCGGCCTGCACTTCGAAGACGTTCGGCACCTGCTCGCGGTGCTCACGCGCCTGGTCGAGGCGGGCAACACCGTCGTGGTGATCGAGCACCACCTCGACGTGATCAAGTGCGCGGACTGGGTCATCGATCTTGGCCCCGAGGGCGGCGAGGGCGGCGGGCGCGTGGTCGCGACCGGCACCCCGGAGCAGGTCGCGGCGCACCCCGGGAGCGCGACCGGCGAGTGGCTCGCGCCCCTGCTGCCGTCGCGACCGACCACGCGAGAGCGTGCCCGCAAGCGCTGAGTGGCTGCCACCGACCGGCTGCTGCCGCCGCTGCGAGCTGATGGGCGAGCCGAGCTGCTGGCTGGCCCTGCGATTGCTCTCACGAACACGAGACGGCGCGCGCCGAGGCCTTGCGGTCGAGACGCTCGCTCCCCATTCGAAGAGTGATCGGCGCGGCGCTCGCGCGTCCGATCGATCGTGATCGCATTGCCCGCAGAACCGGCCGAACGGTCGGAAAATACTCCTGAAATGCGGGCGCCGGTTACGGTGTTGCACGAGCACGAGATTCCCGTGCATGTCAGAAATTCCCAGTTGGCTCGCCCTCGAAAGCCCGTCCGTGAAGCGTCCGTCGCCCCGGAGTCGCTGCTGCCCGTCGATCCGGCGCTGATCGCGCGCGCGCGCTCGGCCCCGCTCACGCGCGCCGGCATCGGCGAGCTCGCGCGGGTGGATCGCGACGAGCTGTCGCGAGCTCTGTCCCAGGCGCTCGACGCGCGAGACGTCAAAGCGGCGACCGCGCTCGCGCTGGCGGTCGCGGCCGGCGGAGGCGAGCTCGAGCCCGCTGCGGTGGCCCGGCTGATCCCCGACGTCGATCAACGCGACCTCGTTCCATCGCTGCTGCGCGCCTGCGGCACATCGCCGCAGGAGCGGCTCGAGGTGATGCGCCAGGGGATCGAGCGTGGCCAGCTCAGCCACGACCGCGAGGCGATCGTCGCGTTCATCGCGTCGCAGCTGCTCGGCGAGCCGCCGTGGCCCGAGCCGTGGCCCGGCTTGATCCGCACCCTGTCGCGACAGCACCTCGGCAGCGAGGCGGGCGTGCTGCTCGGCCTCGTGATCGCGAAGTCGGGCGACGCGCACGTGAAGGCCGTCGGCGAGGAGTGGCTCGAGCTCGCCGAGAAGAGCAACGCGGACGAGATCGCGAAGTTCTGGCTGGAGGGCTGGACCGAGCCGGTGCTCGAGATCCTGCCGGAGAAGGAGCCGCCGCGCGTCGTCGCCGGCTACACCGTGCGCAAGGCGCAGGAGCGCCCCGGCCGCAACGACGTCTGCCCCTGCGGCAGCGGCAAGAAGTACAAGAAGTGCTGCGCCGCGAAGGACGACGCCGAGGAGCGCGTCGCCGAGACGCCGCAGACCGACGTCGCGCGCGCGAGCGCCACCGACGTCGAGGGCATGCGGATCCAGGAGGTCCTCGCGCTGCCCTTCGAGCGCCTGGCGCAGCCGGCGCTGATCGCGGCGATCCGCCAGCTGCGCGCGTACCATCGGTGGGAGGACGCCGAGCGTGCGCTCGACGTGCTCGATCTGCGCTCGCGCGAGGTCCGCCCGCCGCAGGGACGCGGTCCCGACGCGAAAGACGGCGAGCAGCTCGAGGATCTGCGCGAGCACTTGATCGAAGAGGCGCTTCGGATGCGCGCGCTCGACGTGCTCGATCGCCAGCTCGCGAAGGTCAGCGATCGCGAGTCGCTGCAGTCGCGCGTTCGGGCGGGCATCGAGTGCGCGCGGCCGAGCGCCGAGACGCTGAGCGTGCTCGACGAGCAGGCGCGGCGCGGGCTGATGGGCGACATCGACGCGACCGCCGACGTCGCGTACTCGCTGCTGGATCACGCGCCGGCGCTCGGCATCCTGGTCGCGCGCGGCGCGCTCGATCCCGAGCGCACGATGGACAGCGACCTGCTGCTCGACGAGATCGAGTACGCGCGCGACCGGCTGCAGCTGCCGCCGGGCGACGCGTTCGCGCCGCTCTACGACGAGTGGGTCGAGGGCCGAAAGGCCGAGAGCGCGCGCTCGGAGGCGACCGCGACCGAGCTGACGAGGCTCCGTGGCGAGCTCGAGCGCGCCGAGCACGAGGTGGACGCGCGGCAGGCGCAGGTCGTCGCGCTGGAGCACGAGATCCGCGACATGCGAGAGCGCCTCGAGCGCTCGGTCTCGTCGGCGATCGGTCATCGCGAGAGCGCGCCGCAGGACACGATCGCGGCGGCGTATCGGACCGCCGAGGAGCACCGGCAGCGCCTCGCGCGCAAGGTCGACGAGATGAAGTCGCTGCTCGCCGAGGGCAACGCCGAGCGCGCATCGCTGCGCGAGCGCGTCGCGGATCTCGAGGCAGCGCGCGCGGCCGCGAGCCGCCCGGACACCGACAGCTCGGAGATGGCGCTCGGGAGCATCGACGATGCCGGGATCGACGAGGCCACCATGCCGGTGCGCATCCCGATCTTCTCGGAGCGCTCGATCGAGGCGCTCGGCGAGATGCAGGCGAAGGTCGGCCGTCACGCGGTCGCGATGGCCGGGCGTCTCGGCGCCGGCGACCGCGCGGCGTGGCGCGACGTGAAGCGCATGCAGGGCATGGAGGGCGTGTGGACCGCCCGCATCGGCATCCACCACCGGATGATCTTCACGGTCGACGAGGAGCAGCTGCACGTGCGCGACGTCGTCACACGCGAGGCGCTGCTGACCACGCTCGAGCGCTATCGCTAGAGCCACTGCCACCATGCGATGCTCGCGCGCCATGGAGACGCCGAGCACGCTGACGTACGAGGTCACCGGGCGCATCGCCCGGATCACGCTGAACCGCCCCGAGCGCGGCAACGGCATCACGCTCGACATGCCGCGCGAGCTCGCGGAGTGCGTCGAGCGCGCGTGCCTCGATCCGCGGGTGCACGTGCTCGCGCTCGCCGGCAACGGCAAGGGGTTCTGCGGCGGCTACGATCTGGTCTGGAGCGCCGAGCAGAGGCCGAGCGAGGGCGCCGCGTCGGACGCCAGCACGTCGGGCACGGCGATCGATCCCGCGACCGTCGCGCGCAACCACGATCCCGACGGCACCTGGGACCCGATCGTCGACTGGCAGATGATGAGCCGCAACGTGCGCGGCTTCATGAGCCTCTTCCACGCCGACAAGCCGGTCGTCTGCAAGGTGCAGGGCTTCTGCGTCGCGGGCGGCACCGACATGGCGCTCTGCAGCGACCTCCTCGTGATCGAGGACCGCGCGAAGATCGGCTACCCGCCGGCGCGCGTGTGGGGCGTGCCGACGACCGCGCTGTGGGCGTACCGGCTGGGGGCCGCGCGCGCGAAGCGGCTGCTGTTCACGGGCGACTGCCTGAGCGGCACCGAGGCGCTGGAGTGGGGGCTCGCGATCGAGGCCCCACCGCGCGAGCAGCTCGATGCGCGCTTCGAGGGGCTGCTCGAGCGCATCGCGCGGGTGCCGATCAGCCAGCTCATCATGCACAAGCAGCTCGTCAACCAGGCGCTCTTCGCGCAGGGCCTCGCCGCGACGCAGATGCTCGGGACCGTGTTCGACGGCGTCTCGCGCCACACGGCCGAGGGCTATGCGTTCCAGCGCACCTCGATGGAGCACGGCTTCAAGGAGGCGGTGCGCCAGCGCGACGAGCCGTTCGGCGATCTCGGCCCGAGCACGTTCAAGGGCTGAGCCGACAGGAGTGCTCGCCCCGGAGGGCGCGCACGGGAGCGCGCGCCGCGCGCGCGGACGGAAGTGCCCGGAGCGGGCGAGCCGATTTTTAGACAGCCTGTCAGCCGACAGGAGTGCTCGCCCCGGAGGGCGCGCACGGGAGCGCGCCCGGCGCGCGGACGGAAGCGCCCGGAGCGGGCGAGCCGATTTTTTGGACAGCCTGTCAGCCGACAGAAGTGCTCGCCCCGGAGGGCGCGCACGGGAGCGCGCCCGGCGCGCGGACGGAAGTGCCCGGAGCGGGCGAGCCGATTCTTAGACAGCCTGTCATCCGACAGGAGTGCTCGCCCCGGAGGGCGCGCACGGGAGCGCGCGCGGCGCGCGCGGACGGAAGGTCCCGGAGCGGGCGAGCCGATTCTTAGACAGGCGCTGACGCGAGCGCAGCGGGATCGCCAGGCGCCGCTCGGGGGTGCATGGTCCAAGGGATGGAGTCTTCTCGCCGCGGGCGCACCGCCGAGCTCGATCGCCGCCTCGTCGGCATCGCGAAGGGCATCCGGGTCCTCGGCGAGCTCTCGTGGTCGGTCGAGGTGATGGACGCGTTCCTCGCCGGCTGGCGCCGCGGCCAGCCGCGCCTGCCCGAGGTCCGCTACGCGAGGTCCCTGCACCACGCCGAGGTCGAGGCGCTCGCGGCGCTGCGCCAGGATCTCGATCCGAGCGATCCCGTCCATCGCTTCCTCGACGACACCGCGGGATCCTATCGCGCCGCCGCGCGCATGCTCGAGACCAACGGCACGCCGGAGTTCCTCGAGCTCTCGCAGGCGCTCTACGGCACGCCGACCGATCGCCTGCCGGGCTCGAAGCTGACGCACCTCGACGCTGCCGATCAGCTGCTCGCGTCGACCGATGCGCTCGCGGACGCGGGCCTCGACGCCGATGCGGGCGTCACGATCTCGTCGGAGATCGCCGCCGAGCGCATGCGCGAGCGGCTCGGCGGGTTCTTCACGCAGCACACGGTCGAGGTCGTCGTCGACGCGCAGCTCGGCGCGAAGGCGACGGCCGGCGCGCGCCGCGTGCGGCTGCGCGGCAACACGCAGTTCTCCGAGCTCGATCTCGAGCAGCTCGTCGAGCACGAGGCGTTCGTGCACTCCGCGACCGCGCTCAACGGCCGCGAGCAGCCGGTGCTGAGCGTGCTCGGGCTCGGCTCCCCGCGGACGACGCTGACGCAGGAGGGCCTCGCGACGGTGGCCGAGCTCGCGACGCGGGCGATCGACATCGCGCGGCTGCGCCGCATCGCGCTTCGCATCCGCGCGATCCACATCGCGATGCAGGGCGCGGACTTCATCGACGTGTTCCGGTTCTTCCTCGAGCGCGGCCAGAGCGAGGAGGAGTCGGTGCGCTCGGCGATGCGCGTCTTCCGCGGGGGCGACGTGCGGGGGCGCTGGGTCTTCACGAAGGACGTGGTCTACCTGCAGGGCATGATCGCGGTGCACACCTTCCTGCGGAAGGCGATCGCGACGCACAAGCCCTTCTTGATCGAGCGGCTCTTCGCGGGGCGGATGGCGCTGTCGGACGTGTTCCTGCTGGAGGACGCGTTCACCGACGGGCTGGTGATCGCACCGCGCTACGTCCCGGGTTGGGCGCGCAACGTGCGCGCGCTGGCGGCGTACCTCGCGTTCACGGCGGTCGCGAACCGCATCGATCTCGGGGCGATCGAGCTCGAGGAGATCCTGCCGGCGTCGGACTTCGACTGAACTTTTCCGCCGGTGCGCGCGTGAGGCCTCCACGTGCCGCACGTTGCGAGTGGGTGCACGACCGTTGCACACTCGCGCGGTGCAACCCAGGACCACGCCTCGAGTCGCGTTCGCTCTCCTGACGGCGCTGTGCACGCTCGCGCTGAGCGCGTGCGGTGACGAGCCCGTCGTCGACGGCGTCGATGCGGGGGCCGGTGACGCGGGCAGCACCGAGGCGATGGACGCGGGTCGGGACGCGGGTCGGGCCCGCGAGTGCGAGGGCATCGCGGCGCCGTGCTCGACCTTCGACCTCGACACCTGCGACACCGTCCCGGGTTGCGGCGCGTCGCAGTGCGTCGGCTCGCCGGTCGCGTGTGGGCGCTACGCATCGGCGGGCGAGTGCGACGGCACGGCCGGGTGTCGGTGGACCGACAGCGGCTGCACCGGCACCGCGACGGCCTGCGTCGACGTCGCGGGTGAAGAGGCGTGCCGCGCGCAGCAAGGCTGCACCTGGTCGGGCGCCGTGACCTGCAGCGGCACCGCCCCGCGCTGTGAAACCCTCCCCCGCGACGAGTGCACCACCCAACCCGGGTGCGTGGTGATCGAGGTCGACGCGGGCAGAATCGACGGCGGCCCGCGCGACAGCGGGCCCTCCAACTGGGACGGCGGCGGCGTGTGCATCACGCCCGAGGGCCCGTCTACGCACGCCGGGTGCAACCCGGTCGACGGAGTCGAGTGCGATGGTGACTGGTCGGATCGCTGCAGCCCGGCGTGCAGCGCCGACCAGTGCTGCAGCCCGCAGCGCAACTCGATGACCTGCGTGCCGCGCAACCCGGATGGCACCTGCCCGGCCGCGGACCTCTGGGTCGACGACACGCGCGTGAACCCGCAGTTCGACTACGAGTACTTCCCCGAGGGAGACTGCGCGATCGTCGAGGGCTGTGTCGGCGGCCCCGGTGTGCGGCGCCTGCTGCGCTTCGACACCTGGACGCCGAACACCGGCACGGCCGACATGTTCCTCGGCGTGCCCAGCGCGTCGGTGCCCTACTTCGAGTACTCGCCGTGCCACGGGCACTACCACTTCAACTCGTACGCCGAGTACGAGCTGCTGACGTCCGACGGCACGTGCGTCGCGGCCGAGGGCCACAAGCAGGCCTTCTGCCTGCTCGACTTCTACGACTACCCCTGCGACGACGATCGCTCCGATCCTGCGGTCCCGGACTGCGCCAGCATCCGCGGCTACACCTGCGGAAACCAGGGCATCCGGCGCGACGCGCAGGACGTCTATGGCGGTCACCTCGACTGCCAGTGGATCGACATCACCGATGTGCCCGAGGGTGACTACTCCATGCGCGTGCGCATCAACACCGAGCACATCCTCCTCGAGACCGACTACGCCAACAACGAGGTCCTCGTCCCCGTCACGATCCCGGCGCCGCCCGCCGACGTCGACGTGACGACTGCGTGCCCGTCGCGCCGCAGCGGCGCCGAGCGCGACTGCGGCTGGACGCTCGAAGGCGAGCGCACCTGCACGCCCGGCACGACGGTGACGGTCGGCTGCTCGGCCGCCTGCGGTCTGGGCTCGTGCACGGACGATCCCGTGCTCCGCGTCTGCGACGCGGCGGTCGGCTCGCATTGCACGCTGCGTCATGCGCTCGGCCTGAACGACGACTCCGGCTGCGGCTCGGGCGCGTGCGGCCGCGGCGGCGACTGCTGCGCCCAGCTCGAGATCACCTGCCCCGACAGCGGGACGTACAACGTGTTCACCGGCGCCTCCGACAGCACCCGCGCCGCGACCTGCACGGTGGCCGCCGCGCCCTGAGAACGACCGGGTCGCCCGCGTTTCGACCCCGCGCGTTTCGACCCAACCCGCGTTTCGACCCAACCCGGGTTGCGTTTCGGGTTGCGTTTCGCCCCGCGTTTCGACCCAGCCCGGGTTGCGTTTCGACCCAACCCGGGTCGCGACCGCGGCGTCCAACCCGGGTTGGCGGAGTGGCGGCGGATGGCGGGCGGCCGCCACCCCTCATGCGTGAGAAATGGCGGCAATCTCGACGCTCGTGCGCCGGCATGCGGGCTGCGTCGCGCCGCCGCATGACCCAACCACGACGCATCCGCGACGGCGCGACGTTCTTGATCACGCGCCGCACCGTCCTCCGCCACTGCCTCTTCGCGCCGGATCCGCGCATCACGCAGCTGTTCGTCTTCGCGCTCGCCTGG
>JALYRN010000374.1 GCA_030855295.1 Myxococcota bacterium
CCCGCGAGCAGCGCGCGCGCCTCCGCGAGCGCTGCGTCCGCCGCGACGCGCTGCGACGTGATGCCGATTCCGCGCTCCGCCAGCTCTCGTTGTCGCGCAGCCTCGGCTCCCGCCGCCTGCACCATCACGCGGCTGCGCGCCAGCTCCGCCCGCATCGCTGCGGCCGAGGGGCTCGCGATGGCGACCAGCGCGTCGCCCGCCTCGACCCGCTGCCCGACGCGCACGTGCACCTCGATCACCCGTCCGTCGACCGGCGAGCCGACCTCCGACACCGCTCCCTCGCGGAACGCGACGCGCCCAGGCGCGCGCACGATCGTCGCGACCGGCTGCTCGCCGATCTGCTCGAGCTCGATGAAAGCGAGCGATGCCTCGCGCAGGCGGATCGCGCCGTCCTCCAGGCGCTCCGAGGCGGCCTCCTGGAACTCGATGTCGACGGCGATCGCCTCGGCGCCGCAGCCTCCCAACCACAGTGCGAGAGGAAGCGCGAGGGGAGCGGGGTGTCTCATCGCGCGGGCCCTACGCACCGACCATGCCGACTCGTATCCGGCCGAATTCCGCCTCCAGGCCGGGAGGGCCGTTGCAATCCACAACGCCAGTGTGTATCTCTGCAACGTTGTCGCTGTCGACGAGACTCACGCTCGCGCTGTCCGGCGCTGCCCTCGTCATCTTCGCCGGAGTCGGCGTGTGGCAGGTGCAGAGCGAGGAGAACGATCTCCGCACGGCAACCGCTCGTGATGCACGACTTCTCGGCCGGAGCCTCGAGGTCGCGTTCGAGAACGCGCTCCGGGATCGGCAGGGTGAGGACGTCCAGGAGACGCTCCGGGAGCTCGAACGAAGCGAGCCCGACGTCGACGTCTACGTCTATGACGGCGCCGGTGGGCTCGTCGCGGCCTCGAGCGGCGCGCGACCCCGCTCGAGCCCGGCCGCCCAGCCGTCGGCGCGAGGCCGCGTGACGTTCGTCC
Organism: Myxococcota bacterium; assembly: GCA_030855295.1. Classification (GTDB taxonomy): domain Bacteria; phylum Myxococcota_A; class Polyangia; order Polyangiales; family Sandaracinaceae; genus Sandaracinus. The sequence continues at coordinate 963 of JALYRN010000374.1, forward strand.
CGGAGCAGGACAGCCGTGCGATCGAGCTCACGGCGCCGCTCTTCGAAGGCGACGGTGGTGAGGTCGGGACCCTGCTCATCGTGCGCCCGCTCGACTCCATGCGACGGGACCTCACCGCGACCAAGACGCGCGTCGTGCTGTCCGTCCTGAGCTTCGTCGTCATCATCGCGCTGCTGACCATGTTGCTCTCGCGAGCCTGGGTGGCACGGCCGCTCGCCCGGATGATCGAGCAGATGCGCCGCGTACGGCGCGGCGATCTCTCGCCCGCGATGGGCCCGGTCCCGCGTGACGAGGTGGGCCGCGTCCTCACGGAATTCGACGTGCTCGTCGGCGAGCTGCGAGAAGCGCGCGCCCGGCTGGACGCCGAGATCGAGCAGCGTCGGCGACTGGAGGACGGCTTGCGTCGTCTGGACAAGCTCGTCACCGTGGGTCAGCTCGCCGCCGGTCTCGCGCACGAGATCGGCTCGCCGCTGCAGGTGCTCGAGGGTCGCCTGGCGTCGCTCGAGCGGAGCGCCGCTCGGCCGGAACAGACGCGCCGCGTCGCGCGCATCCTCCGCGATCAGACCCAGCGCATCACGCGCATCGTCTCTCGCCTCAGCGAGATCGCGCGGCGGAGGGCACCACAGCTCGCGCCGACCGACGTCTCGAGCTCGTGTCGTACCGTGATCGATCTCGTCGAGGGCGAGGCGCGCCGGCGCGGAATCGAGATCGTGCTCACGGCGGCCTCCGACGTGCCGCTGATTTCGAGCGATGGCGATCAGGTGCAGCAGCTGGTGCTGAACCTCGTGCGGAACGCGCTGGAGGCGAGCGAGCCGCATCGTGAGCGTCAGGTGTCGGTCCGGATCACGCGCACGTCCGGAGGCGACGACGCGCGGGTCGTGCGCGGCGTGCGGATCACCGTCACCGACGAAGGCCGCGGCATGGAGACGGAAACGCTGGCGCGAGCGTTCGAGGCGTTCTTCACGACGCGCGAGTCCGAGGGCGGCAGCGGGCTCGGGCTCGCGGTCGTGAAGGGAATCGTCGACGAGCACCGCGGATCGGTTGCGATCCACTCGGAGCCGGGCGTGGGCACGCGCGTCGACGTCGACCTGCCGATCACGCCCAGCGATATCCAGACAGCGGTGCGCAGAGCGGAAGACCACGAGGAAGGGGTCAGCTCGTGACGCGTGCGCGCGGCTCGGTGCTGGTGGTCGACGATGACGAGGCGATCGTCGCCTGGCTCGTCGAAGAGCTCACGGCGCGCGGCTTCACGGTCGAGGGCGTATGCGTGCCGGCGAAGGCGCTCGCGCGCGTCGCGGAGCGCTCGTTCGATGCCGTGATCTCGGACGTCGAGATGCCGGGCATGCGCGGCGTCGATCTCGTCGAAGCGATTCACGCGCGTCGGCCGTCGCAGATCGTGCTCTTGATGACGGCGTTCGGAACCATCGATCTCGCGATGCAGTGCATCCGCGCCGGCGCCGCCGACTTCATCGCGAAGCCGTTCCCGATCGAGGCGCTCGAGCAAGCGATCGATCGAGCGATGCGCGAGCGCCGCATGCGCCGAGAGATCGTTCGGCTCCGGAGCAGCATCGCCGGCGAGGGGGCCGCCGAGATCGTCGCAGTCAGCCCCGGGATGGCGCGCGCGATCGACATCGCACGGAGAGCTGCGGCGACTTCGTCCACGGTGCTCCTCACCGGCGAGAGTGGCGTCGGAAAGAGCGCGGTTGCGCGGCTCCTGCACGATCAGAGCGACCGCCGCGAGCGTCGGTTCGTCCAGCTCAATTGCGCGGCGCTCCCCGCCGGGCTCGTCGACGCGGAGCTATTCGGAGTCCGCAGAGGGGCGTTCACCGATGCGAGAGAGGATCGCGAGGGGCTCCTGGCGCACGCCGACGGCGGTACGCTGTTCCTCGACGAGATCGGCGAGATGGCGCTCGAGGTGCAGCCCAAGCTCCTGGTGGCGCTCGAGACCGGTACGTACCGGCCGATCGGGAGCACGGAGGAGCGGCGTAGCGATGCGCGGCTCGTCGCGGCGACCAATCGACCCCTCGAGGACGCGCTGCGCGACCGCAGGCTGCGCGCGGATCTGTACCACCGCCTCAACGTCATCCGGATCGAGGTGCCTCCACTCCGGGACCGACCCGAAGACGTTCCGCGGCTGGTCGACCAGCTCTTGCATCGCATCGCGAAGCGAGCGGGTAGGCCCGTGCTAGGCGTGTCCGACGAGGCGCTGCGCTGGATGCGTCGTCAGCCCTGGCCCGGGAACGTTCGCGAGCTCGCGAACGCGCTCGAGCGCGCGGTCGCGATGACGGATCACGACGTGCTGGTGCTCGAGGATTTCGTGGACTCGCGCGTCGGGCCTCCGGCGGACCAGGAATGGCTCGCCGGTGCGGCGGCGGCGGGGCTCGAGCTCGCGGCGATGGAGCGCCGCTACGTTCGTCTCGTGCTCGAGCGATGCGGAGGCAACAAGGCCCGAGCGGCGCGCGTCCTCGGCGTCGATCGAACCACGCTGTATCGCAGGCTGCTGGACGACCCTGGTGAGGACGGCGCCGCGTGACGCCGGCGCGCCTGGTGCGGCGTGCCACGGGCGAGGCGAGATGGCGCCTCGCCGTCGTGCGGTGACCCGCCTCGTTCGTGCAGATCCCGTGACGAACCGAGGCGATCGGGCACGGGGCACGTGGGCTGCACTCGCGTGCTCGCGTCGCGGAGCGGATGGTGCGCCGTCGCGCATCGCCCCCGTCGGCGCACTCGCGAGGGCTGCATGAAAGTGCTCGGGTACAACGGGGGGCTCGACGGGTACGTCTCGAAGTTCGGGACGAGCCACAACGCTGCGGCCGCGCTGGTGATCGACGGCGAGCTCGTCGCCGCCGCCGAGGAAGAGCGCTTCGATCGCGTGAAGCACTCGGGCGCGTTCCCGCTGCGCGCGATGGAGTACTGCCTCCGCCAAGCGGGCCTGCGCAGCTTCGAGGACCTCGACCTCGTCTGCTACTACCACTCGCAGGAGCGCATGTGGCTCGGCGGGATGGCCCGCGAGAACGCGCCGCGGATGAGCCACCTCGGGCGCGCGGTGCTGCGCGGCACCGTGCACGGGATGCGCGCCTTCCACCGGATGAGCGGGCTCGACGACGCGCGCAGCCGGCGCACGTTCGCGGAGCGCACCGGGTGGAACCCGCACCACGGCGCGTATCGCGTGCTCTGGCACCACCTGTCGCACGCCGCGAGCGCGTTCTACGAGTCGCCGTTCGAGCGCGCGCTCACGGTGGTGCTCGATGCGCAGGGCGAGAGCCACTCGGGCAGTGCGTTCCTCGGGGACGGGCGGCAGCTGCGGCTGATCGACGAGACGTTCGCGCCCAACAGCGTCGGCTATCTGTACCAGACCATCACGCACTTCCTCGGGTTCGTGGTCGGCGACGAGTACAAGGTGATGGGGCTCGCGCCGTACGGCGATCCCTCGCGCCATCGCGCGTTCTTCGATCGCATGCTGCGCAGCGGGCCGAGCGGGCGCTTCGAGCTCGATCTCGACACGCTGGGCTGGATGATCGCGCGCGACGCGGTGATGCCTCCCGGCAGCGGCTATCCGCCGAGCGTGATCGCGGAGCTCGGACCGCCGCGCCGTGAAGACGATCCGATCGAGCAGCGGCACATGGACCTCGCGGCGTCGCTGCAGGAGGCGCTCGAGCGCGGCGTGATGCGCTGGCTCGAGCAGCTGCAGGGCGAGACGGGCGCGCGGCACCTCTGCCTCGCGGGCGGCGTCGCGCTCAACTGCACGATGAACGGCAAGATCGCGCGCTCGGGCATGTTCGACGCGATCCACGTCGCGCCGGCGTCGCACGACGGCGGCACGGCGGCCGGCGCGGCGCTCTACGGGCATCACGCGATCCTGGGCGCACGCGGCAAGCCCGCGGCTGAGCGCACCCCGAAGGTCTATCTCGGTCCCGAGTACCGCACGACCGACGTGCGCCACGCGGTGCGCGAGATGCGGCACGCCGTGCGGGCGAGGCGTCCGGACGATCTCGAGCGCGCGATCGCGCGCTCGATCGCCGACGGCAAGGTCGTAGGGTTCTTCCAGGGCCGCATGGAGTGGGGCCCGCGCGCGCTCGGCAACCGCAGCATCCTGGCGGATCCGCGGCGCGAGGAGATGAAGGACATCGTCAACCACGCGGTGAAGCTGCGCGAGGGGTTCCGTCCGTTCGCGCCCGCGGTGCTCGCCGAAGAGGCCGACGACTGGTTCGATCTCACGGGGCTCGGCGGCGCGAGCCCGTACATGCTCTTCACGGTGCCGGTCTGGGACGACAAGCGCGATCGCATCCCGGCAGTCACACACGTCGACGGCAGCGCGCGCGTGCAGACGGTCCGGCGCGAGGACAACCCGCGCTTCCACGCGATCCTCCGCGCGTTCCACGAGATCACCGGGGTGCCGGTCTTGATGAACACGTCGTTCAACGTGAAGGGCGAGCCGATCGTGATGACGCCGCTCGACGCGATCCGCTGCTTCCTCGGCACGCAGATCGATCTCCTGGTGCTCGACGACGTGATCCTCGAGAAGCGCGCGGTCGTCCTCGATCAGCCGGGCGATCGAGCTGCGCGCGCGCGTGACACGCGCGAGCCCCTCGCCGAGACCGCCTGATCACCGACGCCGAGATACCCCGATCCTCGACCGGGCTCACTGCGGGCCGGCGAGGTCGCGGAGGAAGCGCTCGGTGTCGGCATCCGCCGGGAAGTACGACTCGATGCGGAGCTCTTGGGCGGTCACGTCGAGCGGCGTGCCGAGCGTGGTGAGCGTGGTGAAGAGGCGCAGCTCGACGTCGTCGCGGCGGAAGCGCACCGGGAGGAAGGGGAGGTGATCCCCGGTGTGCACGCGCGCCGGCTGCTCCGGGAGCGACCCGAGCATCGCGACGAGGCGTGCGCGCCGATCCTCGTCGGCCTCCAGCTCGAGCTCGCGATGCATCCGCTCGACGAGCTCGCCCGCGACCTCGTCCCAGTTGACGATCCGTGAGCGCAGCGCCTCCGGATGGAAGGTCGCCACCAGCGCGTTCTCGAGGACGCCGGGCGGCGGCGAGAGGCCTTCCATCGCCCACGCGAGCATGCGCGTCGCGCCCTGGTTCATCCGGAGCACGTTCCAGTCGCGATCGACGACGATCGCACCGAAGGGCTCGTGCGCGCGCAGCAGGTGATCGAGCGCGCGCCGCACCGGCTCGAGCTCGCTGCTCTCGAGAGGAGAGCTGCCGTACACCGGCGCATAGCCCGCCGCGACCAGCATCGTGTTGCGATCGCGCAGCGGCAGATCGAGCGCGCTCGTCAGCACGAGCACCATCTCACGGCTGGGCGCGGCGCGGCCGGTCTCGAGGAAGCTGACGTGGCGCGGCGAGACCTCGGCGCTGTCGGCGAGGCGCTCCTGGCTGAGCCCCCGCGCGCCGCGGAAGCGACGCAGGAGCGGGCCGAAGCGGGCAGCGTGGGCGAGGTCCATGGCGGCATCGTAGCGGCGACGGGACGGCGGCGTCCTTCCCGTCGCGCACGGTCATCACCCGGCGCGCGGTCGCGGCGCTAGAAGCAGACGCAGCCGCGGTCGGCCGGATCGCATGCCGACGCGTCGGGCGCCACGCAGCGGCCACCCGAGCGG
>JALYRN010000375.1 GCA_030855295.1 Myxococcota bacterium
CCACCGCGACGGGAGCGACGTCGCCGGGCGCACAGCTCGCGATGGGCGCCGCACCGGCTGGCTTGCACGAAGCACTGCGAGTGCTCGGCGGGCAGAGCTCGTTCAAGGTCCCCGCGTACACGCCGCAGCCGGGCGACAAGGTCGTCCCGTTCTCGCGCCGCCGGCGGATCATCGCCGACCACATGGTCTACTCGAAGCTCGCGTCGCCCCACGTGGTGACGTTCGCCGAGTGCGATCTCCACAAGACGTCGACGCTGCGCGACAAGCACAAGGACGCGCTCAAGAAGGAAGGCGTCAGCCTGACGTTCCTCGCGTTCGTGAGCGCTGCGGTCGCGCGCGCGCTGCGCGAGTTCCCGGTCATGAACGCGCGCATCCTCGAGGACGCCTTCGTGCAGCACCGCGCGGTCAACCTCGGGATCGCGGTGGAGACGCCCGAGGGTCTCGTGGTGCCGGTGATCCGCGACGCCGACGAGCTGCGGGTGCGCGGCATCGCGCGCGCGATCGACGAGATCGCGGTCAAGGCGCGGGACGGCAAGCTCGTGCCCGACGATCTCGCGGGCAAGACGTTCTCGATCTCGAACCCGGGCCGCAAGGGCAACCTCGTGGGCGGCGCGATCATCTCGCAGCCGAACGTCGGCATCCTGCGCATCGGCGAGATCAAGAAGCGCGTGGTGGTCATCGATCACGACGGCCAGGACACGATCGCGATCCATCCCGTGATGTACATGGCGCTCTCGTACGATCACCGCGTGGTCGACGGCGTCGTCGCGAACGGCTTCCTGTTCCGCGTGAGCGAGCTGCTCGAGGGCGGCGACTTCGAGATCTGACTCGGCAGGAGTGCTCGACAGGAGCGCCGGCGGCTAGGGATCGTAGACGACGACGTAGCCGTGAGGACCGCCGGCCGGCGTCGTGCCGACCATGCCGTCGACGAAGAGGTACTGCGTCGAGCTCTCGCTCACCGATCCGGTCGAGATGCTCGCGGCGTTGATCCCGCCGCCGACGGCGCTGCCGATGTCGCAGTCGAGCTCGGAGCCTCCCATGCATCCGGTGCGGATGTAGATCTCGGGGACGAACGTGGTCGAGTACGCGTCGATCTGATCGTGCGCGCGATCGCTCGGGGGGCGCATCCGGAAGACGCCCTCGCCGTCGCCGCGGTCGGAGAAGCCCTGGCAGCTCCCGGAGGGGCCCGTCGGCGTCGCCCCGAACGGACCGAGGCCGAGCACCGTCCCGCCGCCGGTGATGTCGAGCGGCTCGGCGCACGAGTCCGGTCGAGCCGGCGCGATCGCGATCTCGAGCGTGAACGCGCCGGTCGAGCTGGCGCTGTAGCCGTCGACGAACACGTAGACGCGCAGTGACGCGCTGCCGATGGCGGGCGCCATGCGGTGGAGGAAGATGCGGCTCGTCGTGCCCGCGCCGGGATCGCGATCGTCGTTGCAGATCGTCGGCGCCGTGGAGCAGTCGAACGCGACCGCGAGCACGGTGTCCGCGCTGCTCCCCATCGTGTCGATCGTCACGTCGGAGAGCGTCGTCACGTCGAAGTAGAAGACCGCGTCGCGGCCACTCGAGCTCATGCAGAACGCATAGTCGTCGGCGTACGCGGAGAGCACGCCGCTGACGGTGCCCCGTCCGGTCGCGGCGTCGATCGCGATCGGGAGCGCCATCGCGCAGGTCTCGCCGGTGCCGGCGGTGCAGCCGTCGATCGGCGCGCTGACGCACATCGAGAGCGCCGGATCGCACGACTCGGCGGTGCAGGCGTCGCCGTCGTCGGGGCAGGCGCGCGGCATCGCGCCGACGCAGCCGCTCGACGCATTGCAGCGCCCGCCCGTGAAGCAGAAGCCGTCGTCGCAGAGCGCGTCGTCGGCCGGATGCACGCACCCGGCGGCGTCACGCGCGGGATCCGCCGGAGCGCACGCGTCGGTGGTGCACTCGATGCCGTCGTCGCACCCGGCATCGCTCGGCATGAAGATGCAGCCGCCCGCGGCGTCGACGCAGAGGTCGTTGGTGCACGAGAGCCCGTCGTCGCAAGCGGTCGGCGTGCCGCTCACGCACCCCGAGGGGTCGGTGGTGGCGCCGGGGTCGCAGCGCTCGTCGCCGGTGCAGGCGCTGCCGTCGTCGCACTCGGCGTTCGTCGAGCAGCGGAGCGGGACACAGCCCATCACCGCGTTGCAGCGCTCGTCCGCGCCGCACGCCGAGTCGTCGGTCACGTGCGCGCAGCCGGTCGCCTCGCAGGTGTCGACGGTGCACGCCACGGCGTCGTCGCAGCCGGTCGGACACACCGCGCCGCCATCGAGCGGGCCCGAGTCGACGTGGCCGGAATCGACGCGGCCGCCGTCGACGCTGCCACCGTCGACGCCGCTCGGCTCGAGGCGAGACGTGTCGGGGCTCACGATCGCGCTGCACGCGCCGAGCAGGGCCACCCCGACGAGCGACGCGAGACGGGCTGCGGGGCGGATGTCGACGCGGTTCATCGGGACCTCCAGCGCGAGTGATGCGCGGACCGGAAAGCGAACAGAACGCGGATCAGAACGCGCCGATGACGAGCACGCCGGCGAGCCCGTCGCCAACCAGCGGCGCGGCCGCGACCCTCGGCTGCTCGTCGCTGAGCATCTCGCCGTCCTGCGTGGTGATGAGGAAGAACACCGTCGCGCCGGCGCCGACCAGCGTCGTGACGAGGAGGATGTCGCTGACGAGCGCGAGCGTGCTCGCAGTGTCGGCGCTCGACAGCCCGTCCAGCCGCGCCTGCTCCCGCACGCTCGCGGGCTGCAGCGGATCCTCGTACGTCGCGACGTGGCCGTCGAACTCGGAATTCGCGGAGAGCGCGAGCCCCCCGGTCACGCCGGCCCCGATCGCCGCGGCGATCGTGATGCCGCCAGCGATCCATGCCGGCGCCGAGATCTCGAAGCCGCCGCCGTCGTCGGTCGTCGCGGGCCCGGGGTCGGCGATCGTCGAGCTCGCGCCGGTCGCGGCCGTCGTCTCGGTCGAGGTCTCGGTCGTCGCCCCCGAGGTCGACGTGGTGGTCTCGGTGGTGGTGCCGGCCGAGGCGGCCGCGACCTCGGCGCGCGCGAGGCGCACGTCGACGCGGGAGGTCTGTCCGCCCTGGACCTCCACCTGCCGGCGCTCGGGCGTGTAGCCGTCGAGCTGGACCTCGACCGTGTGCTGACCTGCCGTCACGCGCACCGGCGCGGTCACCGGCGCGCGGCGCTGCTCGGTGCCGTCGATCGTGACCAGCGCACCGTCGGGCGACACGTGCAGCTCGATCTCGCCGACGAGGCTCCGCAGGCGACGGATCGCGGTCTCGACCTCGCGTCGCTGCTGCGGGGTCGCGCGCTCGCTCTCGGTCAAGAACTGCTCGAAGTGGAACAGCGCCTCGAGCGGACGGCCGAGCTGCTCGTACGAGTTCGCGATGTTGACGCGCACCACCGGATGCGGCGCGAGCCGGTAGGCCTCCTGGAACGCGCTCAGCGCAGTCTGGTAGTCGGCGCGCCCGTAGGCGTCGACGCCCCGCTGGAACTCGGTGCGCGCCCGCTCTCGGTCGTCCTCTTGAGCAGCGGCCGGAGCGGCGGCCATCGGGAGCGCGAGCGCGAGCGCCAGCGCGAAGGAGACGAAGCGCGAGAACATGGATCCTCCATCGGAGCGCTCCGTCGGCGGCAGACCTGCCGACCGAGCGCCGAAAGCCAGGCGTTCACCGTACGGGGGTCGCCCTTCGGACGTCAAATGCGTCCGTGTCTCCGGCGGCCGCGATCGTTCGACCGCCGCGCGAGCGCGGCGCCGAGCGCGACGAGCATCACGAGCCCCAGCAAGCCGCGGCGCGGCGTCTCCGGGCGCGACGAGCCGATCACCGCGCAGCCGCATCCACCGCCGCCCGCGTCGCCGCCCGCGTCGACCGCGACGCCGCCGTCGAGCAGCGATCCGTCGGGCGGGACCGCGCCGTCGAGCTGCAGGTCGTAGACGAGGTCGGGCCAGTACATCGGGCAGAGCGTGCCCACCTCGGTGCTCGCAGGGCAGCCCACGTCGGGCACGACGTCGTGGAAGGACCAGAGCGGCTCGAGCGTGTCGCCGCCGTCGCTCGAGCGCGCCAGCGCGAACCCGGACACGAAGTCGTCGGCGCACACCCAGAGCTCGCCGGCGCGGTGCGCGAGGCAGCGGATCCGCAGCGAGGGATCGAGCGGCGTGAACGTGAGCCCGCCGTCGGTCGATCGATGCAGGCCGCCGTCCCAGCTGCCCGCCCACACCGTGCGACCGTCCTCCGAGATCGCGAAGCCGACGATCTCGAGCAGCTCGAGCACCGTCGTCCAGGTCTCGCCGCCGTCTTCGCTGAGGAGGAGGCGCTCGGGGACCTCGTCGGTGACGCGACGCACGGCCCGCGCGAACACGCGATCGGCGTCGGTCGGATCCACGCCGAGGAGGTGCACCGTGCGCTCTTCGCCGATCAGCTCGACCGGGAGCGCGCGGAACGTCGCGCCGCGATCGTCGCTGCGGAGCACCATCCCGAGCCGCAGCTCCATGTCGATGCTGCGCGGCACGACGCCGCTCGTGTAGATGCGCGTGCCGTCGCTCGGCGCGATCCGGATCCGATCGGTCAGCGCCGCCTCGTGCGGCATCGAGACGGCGGTCCAGGTGCGGCCCTCGTCGTCGCTGCGGTGCACCACGTCGGGCGTCATGCCGGGCGACGAGATGGCCCATCCGATCGAGGGCGCGGTCGGGTCGCGGATCACGTCGGTGACGAACGCATCGGTCGGCGCGCCCTCGGCGGGGCTCCACGCGCACCGCGCCTCGTCGCTGCGGTGCAGCCCGTCGAAGGTCGCCGTGACCAGCGCGCCCGAGGCGAAGAGCGCGAGACCGGGATCCTCGCGCGTGCGATCGAAGGGCACGGCGTCGGCGCACTGCCACGTCCACGTGTCGCCGCCGTCGCGGGTCGTGATGAAGCCCCAGGTCGCGCGCACGACGACGAGATCGCGATCGGTCGGATGGAAGGCGATGTGCCCGAGCGCAGGCTCGCGACCGTGCGCGTGCGCGCTCGAGGTCGGCATCGCGAGGACGGCCGCGAGGAGCGCCAGCAGCGGCGTGCGCGTCGCGGCGCTCACTCGAGGGGCACTCCCTGCACGACGAGCTGCTCGACGTACCAGTAGCCGTCGATCTCGCGCAGCTCGACGCCGACCGGCACCTCGCCGTCGGGGCTCGACAGCGTTCCGTCGAGCACCGCGGTCTCGCCGTCGACGGTCGCGTTCACGAACGTGGCCGACGTGTGCTGCGCCAGGCGCGGGATGCGCTGCACCTCGGCCTCGAGGCGCGCCGCGTCGTGAGCGCTCTGGTACTCGGCGCTGGTGCGCTGGAGCGCGCTCTGCCAGCTCGCGTCGCGCACGTCCGCGAGGAAGCCCTGCGCCGCGTCGCGCGCGGGCGCCGGGACGATCGCGTAGCAGGCGACGGACGTCGCGCACATGCTGATGAGAGACAGGACCCCGCACCCGAGGCCGGCGAAGCGCGCACCGCGTGACATCGATCAGTGCCCCCAGGGATCGAGGACTTCGGCGAAGGGACCGCGACGCGACGCCGCGGGCGCGAAGGGATCGATCACCTCGCTGAAGATCGCGAGCTCGCGGCGCGGCGGGGACGGCGCGTCGACGAACGGATCGAGGATCTCGTCGGTCCACACGACGTACATCAGCGAGCGGTCGTAGCCTGCGCGCCCCGGACCCGCGGTGACCGGCTCGGGCGCCGACTCGACGTCCGTGAGCACGCGGAGCGATGCGTCGGCGAGCATGGCGTCGAGCGCGCGGGGCCGGACCCGCTCGACCACGCTCGCGGAGCGCCCGCGTGACTCGAAGCGCACGTGCCAGCGCGTGCCCGCGTCGTGCGCGATCGTCAGCGTGCCGGTGGCATCGCGCGCGCGGTCGTCGGTGATGCGGACCACGTCGCGCGCCACGGCGTGGGCGATCGCTCGACCGAGCTCCTCGCCGTCCACGCGCGCGCTCCCGCGATCGAGCACCAGGACGATCACCCCGCGCGGCGACTCCTGCGCGCGCACCGCCGCCGGGAGCATCACGGCGATCGCGGCGATCGCGAAGAGAGCGGCGCGCATCGCCCTCGAGCGTAGCAGACTCGCCTTCCCCCCCTCGGGGACAGGATCCTGGGTCGTAACCCCATGAAATCACGACAGTTCTGACGACAACCGCGCGATCTGTCGAAAACCCCGCAAAAAACGAGGCTCACTGCTGCAGCAGCGCCCTGGCCCGATCGACGGCGCGGCCGAGCGTCAGCACGCACGGATCGCAGAAGCCGCCGCAGCAGCTCCGCCACGACTCGTCGGGGGCGTCGAGGCGCGCGCGGATCTCGGCGGCGTAGTCGGCGGGCAGGCCGACCTCGCGCAGCGCGCGGCGGATCGCTTCGTCGGCGTCGATGGAGGCCATCGGCGCGCGATCATGGGGCTCGTCGCGGCGCCGTGCACGCGGGCGTCGCGCGTCGCATCCTCGGCGCGTGCGCGAGGAGGCAGGCGAGCAGAGCGCGATCGCGGAGCTCGCGAGCGAGCTGGGGGACGCGCTCGAGCCGCGCCCGAGCGG
>JALYRN010000376.1 GCA_030855295.1 Myxococcota bacterium
GGCCCGTACCGTCGCCCTCGCGAGGCGGCGCCCGCCCGCGACACCGATCCCGGCCCCGCGCCCGGTCCGCTGCTCCGCACGACGCCCGCGCCCGCGCATTCCACGACGCCCGCGCAGGGCATCACGACCGCCACCGCGCCCGCGCATGGCACCGCGCCCGCGACCGCGCCCGCGCGCACGAGCGAGCCGAGCGTGATGGTCGCCGACGAGCTGCGCGGCACCCCGGCCCCGATCCTCGCGCCGAATGCCGATCAGACGATCCGCATGCCTGCAATCACCGACGACGCCAGCGATCCCGAGGCGCGCGTCGCGTTCGCCGACAGCGTCGTGCTCGATCCTGCGGAGATCAACTCGCAGGTCATCCGCGCGCTGCTGCCGGCCAGCAAGACCGATCACGCCAAGAAGAACGCGGCGCCCGCGCGCGAGCCCAGCCAGCCGATGCGCACGGAGGCTCGCCGCGACACGAGCTCGAGACGGCGCGCGCTCGCGGCCGAGCCGCGCGCTCCGCGACGCTCTCGGCGCGGCGACGTGATCTTCCTGACGATCGCCGCGTTCTTCATGCTCGTGGTCGGCGCGGGCGCGACCTACTGGTGGCTGGCCAGCGCGGCGAGCGCGGCGATCGAGGTCCGCACGACGCCGGCGGTCGCAGCCACCGTGCTGATCGACGGCGCGCCGCGAGGACAGGCTCCGCTGCGGATCGACGGCCTCGCGCCTGGGCGTCACACGCTCGCGCTGGTCGCAGAGGGGTACGAGACGACGACGAGGGAGCTCCTGCTCGCGCCGAGCTCGAGCGCGATCCTCGAGCTACCGATGACGCCGATCGCTGGCGACGCTCCTCCGTAGCGTTCGAGCGACCGCTGTGGGAGCGAGGCCGGTTGCGCCGCCGCGACCTCCGCGTAGGTTCACGGGGTGAACGACGACATCGACCGCGCGTCCGAGCCGCCGGAGCGCCTGCGCGTGCTCGTGATCGACGACGAGCCGCTGATCGGTCGCGCGGTGAAGCGCACGCTGGCCGACCACGACGTCGTGTACGAGGAGCGCAGCGATCGCGCGATCGCGCGGCTGCGCGCGGGCGAGCCCTTCGACGTCGTGCTCTGCGATCTACGCATGCCAGGATCCGATGGCCTTGCCGTGCTCGCGACGATCGCCACCCTCGCACCGCAGCTCGCGCGCCGCAGTGTGCTGATGACCGGCGGCGCCTCGGAGGAGGCGCTCACGACGATCGCCGCGCGCGGGGTGCGCATGCTCGAGAAGCCGTTCGAGCCCGAGGCGCTGCATCGCGCGCTCCGGGAGGCGGCGCGCTGCACCTGACGCTCAGCTAGAAAACGGCTCGCCCGCTCCGGGCGCTTCCGTCCGCGCGCGAAGCGCGCGCTCCCATGCGCGCCCTCCGGGGCAAGCACTCCTGTGGACTCAAGCGGCGCTGATCGTCGGCGCGGCCTCTTCGGGCATGCGGGGCTCCGGGAAGCCGGGGCCCGGCTTCGCGAAGTGATAGCCCTGGAGCAGGTCGCACCCCAGGCGCACCAGCGCGTCGCGCTCGGCCGGTGTCTCGACGCCCTCGACCACCACCTCCATCCCGAGGTCGGCGCAGACCCGCACCATCGAGTGCACGATCTGCTGCTTGGCGCGGTGCTGGTCGATGCCGCGGACGAGCGACATGTCGAGCTTGACCACCTCGGGCTCGAGCTGCGTCAGGCTCGAGAGGCCCGCGTAGCCGGCGCCGAGATCGTCGATCGCGAGCGCGAACCCGGCGCGCCGGAGCGCGATCGCGCGCGGCACGACGTCGTCGATTCCCTCGAGCGACACGCGCTCGGTCACCTCGAGCACCACGCGGTCGGCGTAGCGAATCAGCGGCGAGCTCTCGTCGATCAGCTCGTCGTCCGAGAGATCGCGCGCGTGCAGGTTCACGAAGATGCGCGTGTCGGGCGGCGCGTCGGGGATCGCCTCGGCGACCTTCGCCCTCACGCGACGGCCGAGCTCCGAGAGACGCCCGAGCTTCTCCGCCGCGTCGATGAAGTCCGGAGGACGCATGAGCGAGGCCTCGGTCGTGCGCAGCAGCGCCTCGTAGCCGATCGCGCGGCGCCCCTTCCACGAGACGATCGGCTGGAACGCCATCCACAGTCCATCGAGGGCGCGCTCGAATCGCGCCTGGAGATCACGCCGCTGCGGATCGTCTTGCTCCTCGTCGATCGCCTCGCGGCTCTTGGCGTGCAGCTCGCCGAGCTTCGAGAGCCGCGTCGCGCGCGTCACGGCGTCGCGGAGCGCCTCGGGCTCGACGGGCTTGGTCAGGTAGCGGAACGCGCCGTAGTTGACCGCGTCCTGCGCGCTCTCGACCGACGGCGAGCCGGTGACGAGCACGACCGGGATCGTCGGCGACGAGGTGCGGAGGAGCTTCAGCAGCTCGATGCCGCTCCGGCCCGGCATGTCGATGTCGCTGACGATCGCGCCGAAGCGGCCCTTGGCGATCTGCGCGATCGCTTCGTCGGTCGTGCCCGCCGACACGATGTCGAACTGCGGCGAGAGCACCCGGTGATACGCACGGCGGACGAGCTCGTCGTCTTCGACCACCAACACGCGATTCGATGAAGTGTCCACGAGCGCTCCTGTTCGACTCGGCGCGCTTGCGCCAAAACCATCCGTGCGCGTAGCCTCGGAGTGAGTGTCAGCGCGAGCGCCGGGCGAGCGAGTCGAGGCTCGCCGCCGCCTCTTCGAGGCGCGCGAGCGCGGCCGCGTCGTCCTCCAGGATCTCGCGGACCTCGGCGGAATCGATGCCCGCACGGGTGAGGATCTCTTCCAGGAATCGACGATTGCAGACGAGCACCGTCAGCGGCGATCGCAGGTCGTGCGCGGCGCGAGACAGCAGGGCGGGGTCGATCGCCACCGGTCCGGGGGCGACCTCGCGATCACCGGTCGCGCGCTCGGTGCTGGCGTCGGGCGCGTCCGATGCGGAGGCGGCGGTCCACTGCAGGTTTCGCAGGCTGTCCATGGCAGGAGCTGATTCGGTCGACCCGCGCCGGACCTTGAGCGTTCTTCGTGCGGCGGTCCGTCTTCCGCGGGCGCCGCGATGAGCTTGCGCGTGCTCGTGGTCGAAGATCAGCGCGAGCTGCGGCGCGTGATCGAGCGACATCTGAAGCGTCGCGGCATGGAGGTCGTGTGCGCGGAGAGCGTGGCGGAGGCGCGCAAGCACCTGCAGGCCCAGGCCTTCCACGCCGCGCTCGTCGACGTGTGGCTGCCGGACGGCCAGGGGCTCGACGCGCTCGACGCGACGCCGGCCGGGGTCCCGAAGCCCGCGACGATCGTCATGACAGGCGAGGCGACGGTCGAGATCGCGGTCGGCGCGCTGCGCTCGGGAGCGTTCGACTTCCTGCTCAAGCCGTTCTCGCTCGAGGCGCTCGACGCGGCCCTCGCGCGGGTGATCGTCGGCACGTCGCCCGTCGTCGCGATCCCGGCCGCGCCCGAGGCAGGCGCCGGTTGGCGCCAGCAGCACGCGCCCGAGATGCTCGGCGAGGACCCTCGGCTGCTCGACGTCTTCCAGATCCTCTCCCGCGTGGCGGACACCGACTGCTCGGTGGTGGTGCAGGGAGAGACCGGCACCGGCAAGGAGCTCGTCGCGCGCGCGATCCATGCGGCGAGCGGCCGGGCCCAGCATGCGTTCGTGGCGCTCAACTGTGCCGCGTTGCCCGAGCAGCTGATGGAGAGCGAGCTCTTCGGGCACGCCCGGGGCGCCTTCACCGGCGCGGTCGAGAAGCGCGTCGGCCGCTTCGCGGCGGCCGATGGCGGGACGCTCTTCCTCGACGAGATCGGCGAGCTGCCCTGGGCCGTGCAGGCGAAGCTGCTCCGCGCGCTGCAGGAGAAGGAGATCACGCCGGTCGGCGAGTCGCGACCGATGCAGGTCGACGTGCGCGTGGTCGCGGCCACCCACCGGGACCTCGAGGAGATGGCGGAGAACCGGCAGTTCCGGGAGGACCTCCTGTATCGCCTCGACGTGATCCGGGTCGTGATGCCGCCGCTGCGCGACCGCGCGAGCGACGTGCCGCTGCTCGTGCGGCACTTCGTCGAGCGCGCGAACGCGCGGCGTGAGCGGCGAGTCACCGGCGTCGAGCCCGATGCGCTGCGCGCGATGAGCGCGTTCGCGTGGCCGGGCAACGTCCGGCAGCTCGCGAACGTCGTCGAGCGGATGGTGCTGATGCGCGGCGAGGGGATGATCCAGCTCGCGGACCTCCCCGAGCGCGTGCGTGCGGCGATTCCGGCCGCACCGGCGTCGTCCGCGTCGACCGCGCCCGTGCTGCCGGCGGAAGGAATCGACCTGCGCGACGCGCTCGAGCAGCTCGAGGGCTCGCTGATCCGGCAGGCGCTCGAGCGCACCGGCGGAAATCGCAACCGCGCCGCGGCGCTGCTCCGGATCAACCGCACGACCTTGGTCGAGAAGCTCAAGAAGCGCGGCTGGACCGACGACGAGGGAGAGGCCGGATGAGCGCGCCGCCCCGGATCGCCGACGCCTTGACGCTCGGCGAGGTCGATCCGACGGAGCGTTGACGCTCTCGCGCGACGCCCCCTCGCCGATCGCCGAAAGATCGCTCGCACTGCGGTTTTCCAGTGCGGCACGACCGTTGCTGAGGGGGCGGCATGCACTCGATCATTCCGCTCAGCCCTGAAACGCGTCGCGAAGCCCTGGTCGCGCTCGGTCTGCCGCTGGTCGAGCGGCTCTCGCATCGCCTGGCGCGCCGCCTGCCCCCGAACGTCGCGCGCGGCGACCTCGCGGGCGCGGGCGCCGAAGGTCTGCTGCGCGCGATCGAGGCCTACGACCCGACGCGCTGCGAGCGGTTCGAGACGTACGCCGAGGCGCGCATCCGCGGTGCGATGCTCGACGAGCTCCGGTCGAACGACTCGCTGACGCGCCACGCGCGGCGTCGTCTCGGCGCGATCACCCGCGCGGCTCGAGCGATCGAGTCCGAGCAGCGCCGCCCCGCGACCGACGAAGAGATCGCGGGCGCGCTCGGGATCGAGCTCGCAGAGTACCAGCGCGTCGCCGGCGAGCTCGTGCGCGCGCCGGGTCTGCTGCGCGCGGGCGAGACCGATCCCGATCTGGTCGGCTCCGAATCTGCCGATCCGCTGAGCGAGCTCGTCGAGCGCGAGCTCCGTGCGCGCCTCGCCGCGGCGATCGACGCGCTTCCCGAGCGCACCCGCGAGGTCGTCCGCCTCTACTACTCGGAGGAGCGCACCCAGGCGGAGATCGGCCGCGCGCTCGGCGTCACCGAGAGCCGCGTCTGCCAGATCCTCGGCAAGGCCGTATCGCAGCTGCGCGCGTCGCTCGGCGCCTCGGAAGCGCTGCGCATGTGCGCGTGAGGCGCTCGGTCACTTCGGATAGTAGAAGTCGAGGCAGACCGCGCAGAGCCCGTGCGACGTCCTCGGCTGCGGCCGCGCGACGTACTCCGGCACCCAGTCCCACGCCGTCACCGACGGATCGCCGCGACGAACGCGCCGGCAGTGGCTGCACTGGACCAGCATGCCGTTCGGATCTCGGTAGAGCGCCTCGATCGCCGAGCTCACAGCATGCGGGTGCGCGCCCGCAGCATCGACATCCTCCCGATCATGGGGCTGCGGGCGGCGGGCAGGCAACGTCCGGCGCGGATGTCTTCGCAGACGGCGCTCCTCGTGCGATGGTCCCGGCGTGGGGCAGGAGGACCGCGACGACCCGGTGGGGGTCGACGCGCGCGCGACGATGCGCGCGGTGTTCGATCGTGCGCTCGATGCGATGCTGCTCGTCGACGATCAGGGCCGCTGCGCCGATGCGAACGCTGCGGCGTGCACGACCTTCGGGCTCCCCCGCGAGCAGCTCGTCGGGCGCCACGTATCGGAGCTCGTCGGTGCAGCAGGCCCCGACGCGGAGCCATGGCGCTCGTTGCTCGGAGAGAGGGAGCCGCGCGGTACGTTCTGGCTGCACCGCCCCGGCGCGCCGCCCCAGCTGCTCGAGCACGCGACGACCGCGAACGTGCGGCCCGGTCTGCACCTGTCGGTGCTGCGCGAGATCACGAACCCGACCGCCGAGCTCGCGGCGAGGGAGGCTCGGCTCCGCGCGTTGCTCGACCACAGCTCCGAGGTCATCACCCTCCACGACATCGAGGGGCAGGCGCTCGTCGCGAACGTCCGTGATGTCACCGAGCGATACGAGGCGGCGGATGCGCTGCGCGAGAGCGACGCGCAGTACCGGCGCGTGTTCGAGGCCACGCCCGACGCCGTCATCGTACACGTCGATGGTCGCATCCAATTCGCGAACGCGGCCGCAGCCCGCGATCTGGGCGTCGGCGACGCGGCGGCTCTGGTAGGGCGATCGATCGCCGAGTTCGCCGAGGAGGGGATCCGCACCGCGGAGGGGAGCGTGCCCGCGCCCGAGCTCGAGCCGCCGGCCGGCGACGCGCTGCGGGTCGTCGAGCAGCAGCTGCGGCGCGAGAGCGACGGACACGTCATCACGGCGGAGGTCTCGACCACCCGCTTCGTGTTCGGCGGGCGCCCCGCGGCGGTCAGCGTCGCGCGCGACGTCACGGAGCGGAAG
>JALYRN010000377.1 GCA_030855295.1 Myxococcota bacterium
GGTGGGCTCGGGGCCGGCGGGGCTCGCGTGCGCGCAGCAGCTCGCGCGCGCCGGGCACGACGTGACGGTGCTCGAGCGCAGCGATCGCATCGGCGGCCTGCTGCGCTACGGCATCCCCGACTTCAAGCTCGAGAAGCACGGCCTCGATCTGCGCATGGAGCAGATGCGCGCCGAGGGCGTGGTGTTCCGCACCGGCGTGCACGTCGGCGTCGACGTGTCGGTCGAGGGCCTGCGCGCGATGCACGACGCGGTGGTGCTCGCGACCGGCGCGACCCGGCCGCGCGATCTGCCGATCGAGGGGCGCGAGGGTGACGGCGTTTACTTCGCGATGGAATTCCTCGAGCAGCAGAACCGCGTGGTCGCGGGCGACGTGGTCGAGGGGCAGATCGTGGCCACCGGCAAGAAGGTCGTCGTCCTGGGCGGCGGCGACACCGGCAGCGACTGCCTCGGCACCTCGCACCGCCAGGGCGCGGCGCAGATCACGCAGATCGAATTGCTGCCGCGTCCTCCCGAGGAGCGCGCCGACGCGCAGCAGCCGTGGCCGCTCTGGCCCTGGATCTACCGCACCTCGAGCAGCCAGGAAGAGGGCGGCGAGCGCGAGTTCGCGGTGATGACCAAGCGCTTCGTCCGCGACGGCGAGGGTGTGCTGCGCGCGCTCGAGGCAGTGCGCGTCGAGTGGAGCGAGGACAAGAAGCTCACCGAGATCGCGGGCAGCGAATTCCAGATCGAGTGCGACCTGGTCCTGCTCGCGCTCGGGTTCCTCGGCCCCGAGGAGCGCGCGTGGGACGGCCTGCCGCTCGCGCGCGATCCGCGCGGCAACGTGCGCGCCGACACCACGTCGTTCGTCAGCAGCGTCCCGGGAGTGTTCGCCTGCGGCGATGCGCGCCGCGGCCAGTCGCTCGTCGTGTGGGCGATCTGGGAAGGCCGCGAGACCGCCCGCTCGGTCGACGCGTACCTGACCGGCGAGACCTCGCTGCCCGCGATGCCCTACGTCCACGCGCCGTGAGGCACGACGCGGTGAGTGTCAAGGAAGTTGTCGCCTCGAATCAGCACGTCAGTGGAGGACCTCCTTTGCGGCACCGAGCTCGGGGTGACGCTTGTTGAGCGCGACCTCGCCGATCGGGTTCCAGTTCCTCGGCTCGCCCGTCCAGCGCCGCGGCGTCCGGCTCTTGGCGTCGCGCGCTCGATCATGTCGACCGCGAGGTCTTGCGACTCCTCGGTCTCGACGGTCCACGCCACGATCTTCCGGCTGAACACGTCGACGACGAGGTAGAGGAAGTAGAAGGTGCCGCGGACCGCCGCACGCATGTACGTGATGTCCCAGCACCAGATCTGGTTCGGCGTCTTCGCGATGAGCTCCTTCGGTCGCGATGCGCTCGGCGGACGCGCGCGACCGCGATGAGCGAGCTGATCGTTCTCGCGGAGCACGCGGTAGAAGCTTGCCTCGCTCGCAATGTACTCGCCGCGATCATTCCGTCATGATACCCAGTCGTCGCGGCGCGCGGTTCGTCGGCGTCGCCGGTCCCGCGGGGTCGCTGGCGTGCACGCCGGCGCTCCATGCGACCGCGGCTCTGCTACGCTGCAGGTCGTGTCGCGACGCGCTGCAGCCTCCGCTCTGGTGATCGCGCTCGCGCTCGGCTGCGGCGGTGACCTCGACGGCGGGCCGGCGCGGCCGCGCGACTCGATCGGGCTGCGCTTCGAGCCAGCGCCCGCGGTGTTCCCACGGCTGACGGGGCCGCAGTACCGCGCGTCGCTCGAGGCGCTCTTCGGCGCGGACCTGCCGCCGACGCCGGTCGAGCGCGACACGAACCCGTACCTCTTCTACACGATCGGCGCGACCTCGACGTCGCTCTCCGAGGTCGGCGCGCAGCAGTACGAAGAGAATGCGCACCGCGTCGCGTCGTTCGCGCTCGCCGATCCGGCGCGCCGCGACGCGCTGGTCGGATGCACGCCGAGCGAGCCCGGCGATGCCTGCACGCGCAGCTTCGTCGCGCGCATCGGTCGGTCGCTCTTCCGGCGCCCGCTCGAGGACGTCGAGCTCGAGCGCTGGACCGCGGTCGCGCGCGAGCTCGCCGAGGGCGACGCGTGGCAGGGCATCCGCTTCGCGCTCGCGGGGCTGCTCCAGTCGCCGTCGTTCCTCTATCGAGTCGAGCTCGGCGCGCCCGATCCCGAGTCGCCGGGGCGCCTGCGCTACGACGGCTACGAGATCGCCAGCCGGCTCGCGTTCCTGCTGTGGAACGCGGCGCCGGACGCCGCGCTGCTCGACGCCGCCGAGCGCGGCGCGCTGCGGACCGAAGCGGGCGTCTACGAGCAAGCGACGCGCCTCCTCGAGGATCCGCGCGCCCGCCGCGCGACGGCGCAGTTCTTCGCGCAGTACCTCGACCTCGGTCGCCTCGACGGGCTCGATCGCGACCCCGCGCTGTATCCGTTCGCGACGCCGACGCTCGCGCGCTCGCTGCGCACCGAGATCGAGCTGCTCGTCGACGACGTCGTGTTCCGGCGCGACGCGGACTTCCGCGAGATCTTCCGGACGCGACGCACGTTCGTGAACGCCGAGCTCGCCGCGCTCTACGAGGTCGAGGCCGAGGGCGCGACGCCGATCACGTTCGTGCCGGTCGAGCTCCCCGAGAGCGGTCCCCGCGCCGGGATCCTGACGCTCGGCGCGTTCCTCGCGATGAACGCGCACCCGACCGAGACCTCGCCGACGCTGCGCGGCAAGTACGTACGCGAGCGCGTGCTCTGCGAGCTCGTCGCTCCGCCGCCCGACGACGTCGAGCTGGTGATCGCCACCGATCCCACGATGCCGCGCACCCTCCGGGAGCGGCTCGAGATCCACCGCACCAACCCGGCGTGCGCCGCCTGCCACGCGTCGATCGATCCGCCGGGCTTCCTCTTCGAGGGCTTCGACTCGAGCGGCGCGGCGCGCGCGACCGACCACGGGTACCCCGTCGACACCAGCGGCGAGCTCGATGGGACGCCGCTGCGCGACGGGCGCGATCTCGGTGAGGTGCTCGCGCGCGACCCGCGCGTGTCGTCGTGCGTCGTGCGCCAGCTCTGGCGTCACGCGAACGGACGGCTCGAGACCGATGGCGAGGAGGCCGCGCTGATCGCGCTCGACCACGCGTTCTCGCGCTCGGGGTATCGCTTCCGCGAGCTCCTGCTCGAGCTCGCGACGAGCGATCACTTCCACTCCGCTGCGCCGCCCGATCCGGACGGCGAGGAGGCGACGCCGTGAAGCTCCTCTCGCGACGCACCGTACTCCGCGGCGCGATCGGCGGCACCGTGGTGTCGCTCGCGCTGCCGGCGCTCGACGCGATGCTGCGCCCGAGCGGGGCGCACGCCGACGGCGAGAGCGGTCCGTACTTCGGCCTCTTCTTCTGGGCAAACGGGACGCCCTGGCACGCCGGGCACGGCGGCGAGCAAGCCGGGCACCCGGACCTCTGGACGCCCGCGGCGCTCGGCGACGGCTACGCCCCGAGCGAGCTCCTGACGCCGCTCGCGCGCCATCGGCCGACGGTGATCACGGGCCTCACCCCGCACACCGAGATCCCCAGCAGTCCGCCAGGGCAGAGCGACGGCCACATGCGCGGCTTCATGGTCGCGGTCACCGGCGATCGACCGCGGAGCGAGGGCTTCGATCATCCGTCGCACACGCTGACCGCGCGGCGGCCCTCGATCGATCAGGCGATCGCACGTGATCCGGCGTTCGTCGGCTCGCGGTCGACGCGCTTTCGCTCGCTGCACGTCGGCGTCAGTGGCGCGCGCTTCCACGAGTACGGCCACTGGAACGCGATCTCGTACAACGGGCCGGGCTCGCAGAACCTCCCGATCACCTCGATCCCGCAGCTCTACTCGCTGCTCTTCGACGTGCCGCCCGACGCCGCGGAGACGCTGCGCCGCGCGCGGCTGCTCGACGCGGTGCGCGAGGACGGGGCGAGCCTGCGCGCGCGCCTCGGTGCCACCGATCGCGCGCGCCTCGACGAGCACCTCGAGAACGTGTGGGAGATCCAGCGGCGCCTGGAGCTGAGCACGGGCGCCGCATGCGTCGCGCCGGGGCTGCCGGGCGACGGAGATCTGCGCGCGCGCGCCGACGGGATGGCGCGCCTGCTCGCGGTCGCGGTGCAGTGCGATCTGACGCGCGTCTTCACCTTCATGCTGACGTCGCCGGCGAGCGTGCACGTGTTCGGCGATCTCGGCGTGCCGGACGGGATGCACAAGGTCTGTCACGACGGCGGCTGGGAGCAGGTGCGCGCGATCACGCGGCAGCAGATGGACCTCTTCGCGACGGTGCTCGACCGCTTCGCCGAGCTGACGGATGCGGGAGGCGGCAGCGTGCTCGACCGCGGCGTGATCCTCGGCACGAGCGAGTACGGCGAGGGCTGGAAGCACGGCGTCGCCGAGATGCCCGTGCTGCTCGCGGGGGGAGGCTGCGGGCGTCTCGCGCGCGGCGTCCATGCGCGCGAGGCGGGCGGCAACCTGGCGAAGGCGCACCTGACGGCGCTGCGCGCGCTCGGGCTGCCGCAGGAGAGCTGGGGCTGGAGCGGCGCCGAGACGCGCGATCACTTGGCCGGCGTCGTGATCTGAGGGGCGCTCGGGTGCGAGGCGCGATCGGGCTGTGGTGGATCGCGCTCGCCGGCTGCGCGACCGGCCTGCCACCACGCGGCGACGGAGGCGCCCGCGACACCGACGCGACGCTCGCGTGCGGCGCAGAGACCGCGTGCCATGGGCGCTGCGTCGACGTCATGCGCGATCCCGAGCACTGCGGCGGCTGCGACCGTACGTGCGTGGTGCCGGGCGCGACCGCCGCGTGTGCCGCCGGGACGTGCACGATCGCGCGGTGCGAGCTGGGCCGGGCCGACTGCAACGGCATTGCGGACGACGGCTGCGAGCGCGCGATCGACTGCGCGCCCGGCGGCGCGTGCACGACCGAGTGCGGGAGCACGGGGATGCTCGCTTGCGGCGACGCGTGCGCGCCGGTGTGCACGGCGCCCGCCGAGAGCTGCAACCTCGCGGACGACGACTGCGACGGCGCGTGCGAGACCGACCTGCCCGGGTGCCGTCGCGGCGTGCACCGCTCGAACGGCCCGTCCGGACACTTCTACACGATCGACGCCGCCGAGGCGGCCTGCTGCGGCATGACGGTCGAGGCGCTCGACTACTACTTCGTGTACGCGAGCGCGCTCGATCACCTGCAGCCGTTCTTCCGCTGCATCACCGGCGACGGCCACCACTTCTACACGACCGACACCGCGTGCGACATGCTCGGCGGATACGAGAGCACGATCGGGTTCGTCGCGCGCGACGCGCGCTGCGGCGCGACGCCGCTCCACCGCTTGCGCAACGCGGCGGGCGACCACTTCTACACCCACTCCGACGCCGAGCGCGACTCGGCGATCTCGATCGGCTACACGTACGTCGGCATCGCCGCGTACGTGTGGCGGAGCCGCTGAGGTCGCGCGCATCGCGCGAGCGTCGTCGGGCGCGGCGTCGCCGCGCGGCGGCTCATGCAGCCCTGCGTCCCACCGGCGCGCGAAACCACCGCGGCAGCACGGCCTCGACGCCCCGCCATCAGCGCGCGCACGCGCGATCGGGTCGAGGTGTGCGCAGGCTGTCGACTCGAAGCCTGTCTGAGAATCGGCTCGCTCGAGCAGGAACGCGGTGATCTCGTTGTGGATCCGCCGCCGCCGGAGTCGGCGAGCTCAGCCGCGACGCTCTCGACGAGCGCCTCGAGCGCGAGCTCGCCGAGCTCGACTGACGCGTTCCGCCGTCGCGATCACAGCGGCCCGCTGCCGCGGTGGACGACCTTTGAGGACTCGTACCAAGGCCGCCGGCGGTAGCGGATCGTCGCGGCGATGATCAGCAGCACCACCGCCACGACAGCGACCTTGAACGGGGTCTTATCTCGCGCTCCAGGGCGGCGTCCGAGCTCGTAGAGCTCGGGGCTCCGCCGCGCGATCACGAACGGCACGCGCTCGCCCTCGTAGAGCGCCGCCCACGTCGCGTACGGGGCCTCGTCGCTCAGCTCGCGCCGCTCCCGTACAGCCGCATCGACCACGGCGTCCGGCGCCGCGCCGCGATCGCAGGGGCCGACGACGTTCGCGTCGACCCGGTAGTGGTGGGTGACGCCGCTGCGGCGGGAGCGCGTCGTGTAGTGACGTAGCTCCGCGATCTCCGCCTCGACGCACGCGGGGTCGTCGAGCAGCGGCCACATCCAGAGGCTCGCGACGAGGTGGAAGCCGCCCGCGAAGACGAACGCGAGCGCGGCGAGCGGCGCCCAGAACCGGACGTGGTGCATGTGCGGGGCGTCGAGCGGGTGCGTGCAGCAGAGCATCCGCGCGCCGCTGGCGCGCAGCGTCCACTTTCGTCCGACGCCGCGATACCCGTCTCGCGCGCTCGGATCCCGCTCCTCCGCGAGCGTCCCTTCGACGAACGCGAGCTCGCGGTCGGAGAGCTCGGCGTGCATCACGCGCTCGCGCCGCTCGGGGGTCCGATCGACCTCGAGCAGATCGTCGATCAGGTACGCGCGCTCGTCCGGGATCACGCG